>JACCXL010000055.1 GCA_013697015.1 Chthoniobacterales bacterium
CGCGACGTACGGACCGAGAGTAAACCGTTTACCTTTCCGGGCGCGAAGATCGTGCCGATCGTTTCGGTCATCGCAATCATCTGGATTCTGGCGCACGCCACCTGGAAAGAGTTTCGCGTCGCGGGCAGCGTCTTCGTTGTGGGCACGATTCTGTATCTGGTGCGGGTTGGATTCGGCACCGGCCGGAGGTAAGCACGCCGCAACATCTTGTGGCAGGCCGGCAGGCTCTGTCTCTATTTGGTATAAATTTGCTTGCGATTAGGTCACGCAATGCCGTTATTTGGCACAGGCGTTCGCGCCGGCAAAGATGCACCTTCAATCACTCGAACTTCTCGGGTTCAAGTCTTTCGCCGACAAAACGGTCTTCGATTTTCACGAAGGCGTAACGGCAATTGTCGGTCCCAACGGCTGCGGCAAGTCCAACGTCCTCGACGCCGTTCGCTGGGTTCTGGGCGAACAATCGGCAAAAGCACTGCGGGGCGGCGAAATGGCTGATGTCATTTTCAACGGGACCGATTCCCGAAAGCCGGTCGGATTCGGAGAAGTTTCTCTGACCTTCAGCAACTGCGGCGCCGAACTCGGCGTCGACTGGCATGACGTGCGCGTCACACGGCGCCTTTATCGCGATGGAAACTCCGAGTATTTCCTAAACAAAACCGGCTGCCGGTTGCGTGACATTCAAAGTTTGTTCGCGGATACCGGCGTCGGCCGCAGCGCCTACTCGATCATGGAGCAGGGCAAGATCGACTTGATTCTCAGTTCGCGACCGGAAGATCGGCGCACCGTTTTCGAAGAGGCGGCCGGGATTACAAAATACAAAACGCAAAAACGCGAAGCGCTGCGGAAATTGGAAGCGACAGAGGCCAATCTTCTGCGCATCGGCGACATAATTAAAGAGGTGAAACGGCAGATTGGATCGCTGCAGCGCCAGGCGGGGAAAGCGCGGCGTTACCAGGCGCTCCTGGGCGACTTGCAAGTGCTCGATACCCATCATTCACGGCGACGCCTCGATGAACTCGAAACGGCCCTGCGCGATGCCGCAGCTGAGATCCATCATCACGACGAAGCTGAGCGCGCTGCCCAGAATGAGATCGAAGCGAACGAAGATCTCTTGACGGAGAAACGGCGCGAACTCGGGAAGATCGAGGACGAGATCTCGGACGCGCGCGCGGAGGTGCATCGCTTGCAAAGTGCGATTGCGAACCATCGCAGCCGGATCGAATTCAACCGGCAACGAGCGGACGAGTTGACGGATCTCATGCAGCGATATCGCGCTGACATTGCGGCAGCCGAAGCGAAACGCACTCAACAAGCCACGCAAATCGAAGAAGCCAATACGCTCATCGAGAAGACAAATCGATTGCTGCACACAAAACAAGACGAGCTGACGCAGTGGACAGAGAAGGCGGCAGCGGCCCGGCTCGAGCGCTCGCGCCTTGAGAGCGAGTTACAAGCGCTCAACCTGTCTGTTTCCCGCTTGCAGGACCGCGTTTCACACCTCGGCGACGAACTGACTGGTGCAACCTCGCGCCGGCAGGCCAGTGCGACACGGGTGGATCAGCTCTCCGCAGCAATCGACGATGCCCGCGCCGATCGTGAGGGCGCGCGGGAGACAGTGGCCGCGGCTGAAACGGCCGTCCGGACCGAGGAACGAAAACTGGAATTGATCCGCACAGAAGCTGACGCGGCCGAAACGGCATTGCGCAATCATCAGACCGCTCTCTCTTCTGCCGAACGTGCGGCCGCCGCGGCGGAGCGAGTCACTGCGGAAAAGAGATCGCGCGTCGAGATTCTCCAACAACTAAATGACGAAGGCGAAGGGCTGGCGGCGGGTTCGCAAGCGTTACTGAAGGGCCTGCACGCGCCGGAGAGGTTCCAGCCGGCGCTAGCCGGTGCGCTTGTCTCAAGCTTGAACGTTGAGCGTGAGTATGTCGCGGCGTTGGAAGCGGCTCTCGGACGGAACATGCACGCGGTCGTATTAAAAGAAGCGAAGTTTGCACCGGAGATCGTCCGCGTTTTGCGCGAAGGTAAACTCGGGCAAGCGGCGCTCGCGTTGCCCATGCTGGCCGGCGACGCGCCCGACATTCCAGACAACGAGCTTCCCAAAGGGACACTTGGTTGGGCCATCGATAAAATCGAGATGCCGGAAGCGGTGAACGCGCTGGTCCGGCGGCTTTTGCGCGGGGTTGCCGTCGTGGCCGACTTGGAAACAGCGTTGCGTCTCAAGCAAGCAGCGCCGGCGCTGCAGTTCGCGACGCTTGCGGGAGAGTTCGTTTCCGCGGAGGGCGTTGTCTTCGGCGGCGAGGGGAACGCGCAGAGCGATTCGTTGTTGCGGAGAAAAGCGCGGATCGAGTCGTTACTTGATGAACAGGCTGCCGTCGTCGCGGAGCACAGCGATCTCATTCGGCAGGTCGGTTCCGTGCGGAACGCAATGGATTCCGCGGTCGCGTCGCTCAAGAAGACTCGTGAAGGACATCAGGCGACGCAACTCAATCACTCCACCGCACAGGCACAGTTCGCGGTCACGCAACGCGGGTTACATGAAGCCGAACGGAAAGTTGAGCTCCTCGAAATCGAGCGTGCCACGCTCGTGCAGCAGCTCGAGGCCGCAGATGCTCAGATCGGTGCGCTGCAAAAAGAAATCGACGCGCAAAAGATGGCGCTGCTGCGGAACAACACGCGCCACACTGAGTCTGCGCAAGCGCTCGCGACAGCTCGCAGCGCGGAAGAGGAGGCCGCCGCCGCCTTCGACGAAGTTCGGCTCGCCGTCGCCACCGAACGCCAGCGTCATGAGAATCTAATGAGCCAGCGTCAGCCGATGACGGCGCGTGAAGCGGAGCTCGCAGAGTTGATCGCCGCTCGTCGTGCGGATGTCGCCAACTGTGAAGCGCGCCTCCTCGCGCAAGCTGAGGAATCCCGCACCGCCGAAGCCGAGGTCGGAAAGCAATCGTCGGAAGCGACCTCTGCGGAAGAGCGCGTCGCGAAAATCTCAGAGCAACGTGCGGAGAGACTCACGGCGGTCGCAGACCTGGAGACCAATCTCCGCGCATTACGACATTCCCTGAACGAACGGCATGATCTCCGCGGCAAGCAACAGGTGCGCTCAACTCAAATCCAGCTGCAGGTCGAGAATCTGGGCGAGCACATCAGCCGGCGCTATCAGATCGATCTGCGGGATTTCAAGTCCGATCCCTATGCTTTCAACAAAACATTGCGCGTCCAACTGAAGCGCCGCTCGAAGCCGGCTGAACCGTTTGCGCCGGAAGGGGAGACCGAGGCACGGTTGCCGGAAAATGCCGAGCCGGCGGCGCCTGACGCTTCCGGAGCCGAGCCGCTCGAGGCGCAGGAAATTGAGCGCGTTATAGCCGAGCTGACTCACCAACTCGACAACATGGGTCCCGTGAATCTGGATGCCGTGCAGGAATATGATGAGCTGGAAGAGCGCCATCAATTTCTGGAAACACAGAACAACGATCTAACGGCCTCGCGCAAAGAACTTCTCGACGTGATCGCGCGGATCAACAGCACGACGCAGAAGCTTTTCGCGGAAACTTTTGCCCAGATCCGGGTGAATTTTCGAGAGATGTTCGCGGAGTTATTCGGCGGCGGGCGCGCAGATCTCACGCTCGTGGACGAAACCGACCCGCTCAATTGCGGCATCGATATCATCGCCAAACCGCCGGGCAAACAGCTGCAAAGCGTTTCGCTCCTCTCCGGCGGTGAGCGCACAATGACGGCAGTCGCGCTGCTCTTCGCCATCTATATGGTGCGGCCGAGCCCGTTTTGCATCCTCGACGAGATGGATGCGCCGCTCGATGAGAGCAACATCGACCGCTTCATCAAGATGCTCGACCGCTTCGTGGATCAGAGCCAGTTCATCATCATCACGCACAACAAACGCACGATCGCCAAAGCAGACATTCTTTATGGCGTGACGATGGAGGAACGCGGCGTCAGCAAACTCGTGGCAATGAAGCTTACGCCGGAACGCGGTAGTGATGGTGAGCTGCGCAAAGGCGAGCGCAACCCATTGATGCAGCCGCAGTTCCCGGCGGCGCGCGCCGAGCAGGAACGCGAGTTGGCTTTGAGTCGTTAGGCCCCGCGGAATTCCCGCGCCGCGGACACCATCCTTGCCATTCTTTAAGCAAGGTGTGGCATCGTGCTTGGTGGCGCCCTTCGCCGTCTACGCAGCTCAGGATGACGACGCTTTATGTGTCATTCGCCCGAAGTCAAAATCATTTGCGCGAGCTCTGCGTTGACGACTAAACTTCGCTTCATGCTTCGAACGGCGGAACGCGGCGCAAACAAAGTGGAAACGAAGCGCGCGCCGCACGAACGCTACTTGGAAGCATTTCGCTGGATGCTGCGGGCGCGCACGTTCGAGGATAAACTCGCCAGCCTTTATCGCGGCGGTCTCATTTCCGGCGGCGTTTATCTCGGGCGCGGCCAGGAAGCAGTCAGCGTGGCGTGCGGCTTGTTTTTGCAGAAGGGCGATATTCTCGCTCCGCTCATCCGCGATCAGGGAGCGCGCATGGTTTTCGGAGAACCACTTCTGGATGTCGCGCGAACTTATCTCGGCTCGAAACACGGGCCCATGCGCGGCCGCGATGGGAACATCCACCGGGGCCGTCCGGCGGAAGGGTGCATGGCAATGATCAGTCACCTGGGCGCGATGGTTTCGGTCACAGTCGGCGCATTGATGGCGAAGCGCTTCAAGGGTGAGCGCGACTTCGTTGGCCTAACGACTATCGGTGAGGGCGGCATGTCGGCGGGCGCGTGGCATGAGGGCATGAACATCGCGGCGGTCGAGCAGGTGCCGCTGGTGGTGGTCGCGACGAATAACCATTACGCGTATTCCACGCCTAACGAGCGCGAATTTGCCTGTCATGATCTCGCGGACCGCGCGCAGGGTTACGGCTTCGAAGGCTGCTCGGTTGACGGAACTGATCTGGCCGCGTGCCTCGACGTCATTGGCAGTGCTGTCAAACGCGCGCGCGCTGGTCGCCCGCCGCAGCTCGTTGTCGCGTCGACCCTGCGGCTCGCAGGCCACGGTGAACATGACGACGCGAGCTACGTGACGCCGGAGATCAGGAAAGAATCGTTCGCGCAAGACTCGCTGAAACGGGCGGAAGCTTTCCTACTCGAAAGCAACCTGATCGATCCCGCGACGCTTGAAACCTGGCGGGACGAAGCAGCCGCCGAAGTGGAGGACGCGGTCGCGACCGCACAAAAAGAACCGGCGCCCGAGGCGGAAACGGAGGACTGGTGCGCGCTGTCGATGCGTCATCTGGTTGATCAGCCGGCATGAGCATCACCTACCTCGAGGCGATCCGCGAAGCGCAGGCGCGGGCGTTGAAGGAAGACGACCGCGTTTTTATCTACGGCCAGGACGTGGGCGCGTTCGGCGGCGCATTCAAAGCGACCAAGGGATTGGCGAAGGAGTATCCCGGTCGCGTGCTCGATACGCCCATCAGCGAGGACGCGATGGTCGGCACCGCCATCGGCGCGGCCATCGAAGGGATGCGGCCAATTGTGGAAATGCAATTCGCCGATTTTTCCAGCGTCGCGCTCAATCAGATTCTGAATAACGCGGGCACACATTATTGGCGGACGCAGGTCCCCTGCCCGATCACGGTGCGCTTGCCGTCCGGAGGAACCAAGGGCAGTGGGCCTTTCCACAGCCAAAGCATGGAAGCACTCTATGCTCATTATCCGGGCCTCGTGGTGATGACCCCCGCGACGGTCGAGGATGCCTATTCGATGTTACTGGAAGCCGTGTCACTCGATGACCCGGTGGTGTTCTGCGAGCACAAATATCTTTATTACCACCTCAAGGCCGACGCGCTGCCGACTGAATCGTTGCCGACCGGCAAAGCGCGCATCGCGCGCGCCGGGCGCGACCTGACGATTGTCACTTACAGCGCGATGGTGCACGAGGCGATCGCGGTGGCGGAAGAATTGAGTCGTGATGGATTTGAACTGGAAGTCGTCGACTTGCGTTCCGTAAAGCCGCTCGATACGGAGACCGTATTGGCGTCGGTCGCGCGCACCGGCCGGCTTCTCTGCGTCGGGGAATCGTTTCCGTGGGGAGGCACAAACGCCGAGGTGATCGCGCGGGTCGCAACGGAGGGTTTCCACCTGCTGGACGCCGCGCCCGCCCGGATCAACGCCAAAGACACCCCGATTCCATATCATCCTAACCTGTGGGAAGCGCATCGCCCCAACGCGAAATCGATCGCGGCGCGCGCACGGCAACTTCTCCGAGAATAACTATGCCTGAAGTTCCCATTACCATGC
Organism: Chthoniobacterales bacterium; assembly: GCA_013697015.1. Lineage (GTDB taxonomy): Bacteria > Verrucomicrobiota > Verrucomicrobiia > Chthoniobacterales > UBA10450 > JACCXL01. Next base: position 6,298 of record JACCXL010000055.1, read on the forward strand.
CGCAACTCGGCGAATCGATCGCCGAAGCGACGGTCGTCGCGTTGAAAGTTAAGCCCGGCGACAAAGTCACCGCCGACCAAGAGATCATCGAGGTCGAAACGAACAAGGCAGTCATGAGCGTGACCACGCCTTGCGCGGGCGAAATCAAAACGATCACAGCGGAAGTTAAGGGGACATACCCGGTCGGCGCGGTGCTCGGATATGTGGAAGGGAGCGAAAAGGACGCCGCCAAGTTTGTGAAGAATGCGCCCAAACCTCCGGCCGAGAGCGTGGGCGCAGAAGTGCCAGGACGCGACGAAGCGCACAGCAAAGCAGCCGCGGAAAACAAGCCGAACGGGGCGATCGGTCAAACCGGCGGTGGCCTGCCAGTCCCCGCCACCGCGAAAGGCGCCGGCTATCTTTCGCCGCGCATGCGGGCGCGCATGGCCGAGCTGCAACTAACTCGGGCCGATCTCGCCGGCGTTCTTGGATCAGGC
>JACCXL010000207.1 GCA_013697015.1 Chthoniobacterales bacterium
GCAAAGAAATCACTTCTGGAACTGAACCTGCGTCAGTTCTGCGATGAGACGCTGAGCGAATCTCCCGCGCCTGGCGGTGGTTCGGTGGCGGCTTTAATGGGAGCTCTGGGGGTTTCCCTTGGGGGTATGGTAGCAAATCTCTCGGCTGGAAAGCGCGGCTGGGAGGAGAGGCTCGGTTACTTCAGTGACTGGGCAGTGAAGGCGCAACAACTGAAGGACGAGATGCTACTTTTGGTCGACGAAGATACCGCCGCCTTTAATACCGTCATGGCTGCGTTCGCGTTACCGAAGGGTTTGGCAGAAGAAAAGGCAGCCCGTTCCGCGGCGATACAGCAGGCAAATAAATACGCTGCGGAGGTCCCATTGAGAGTTATGGAAACTGCGTCGAAATCCTACCAACTCCTGGCTGAAATGGCGGAAAATGGAAATCCGGCGTCGATCTCAGACGTCGGCGTCGGCCTTCTTGCCTTACGAGCTTGTGTCAATGGAGCGGCCCTGAACGTGCGAATTAATCTAGCGGGCTTAAAGGATAAAAAAATAAAAGCAGCTCTTCTGGAAAGAGTTGAGGGCATCACCGCCGAGTCCGAATCCAGATCAGCCGCTATTAGTCCGATTGTGGAAGCTAAATTGGCTTAGAAGCAATCTTGCCATGTCGCAGATGCTGGCCCAACCAAAAGTGTCATCCCGAGCGGAGCGAGGATGACACGCACGCCGCGCGTCTATGAGATGAGTTCTAAGGAAAAGCATTTCCGCGGGCCGCTTTGTCCCAGCCGCAAATCGTGAATCCGGTTGCAGTCCTGCGTGCTTCGCATTTGGTCACGTTGACGGGGCCGGCGCGGCCGCGCGTCGGGCCGGAGATGCTGGATCTCGCGATTATCCGCGACGGCGGAATGCTGATTCGCGCCGGGTTAATTGAGACCGTCGCTCCTTCCGAGGAAATAGAGCGCGCTTTGCCTAACGACGCTGAAGTGTTCGACGCCGCGGGGCGTATCGTTCTTCCAGGATTTGTTGATGCGCACGCTCACCCGGTTTTTGGAGGAAATCGCGTCGATGAGTTTGAGATGCGAGCAGGGGGCGCGACCTATGAAGAGATCGCCGCGAACGGTGGCGGAATCCGCTCCACCGTTCGCCAGACACGCGCCGCTAGTGAAGAGGAACTGCTGCTTCAGGCGCAGAAGCGCGCAGAGTGGTTTCTGCGCTGTGGCACAACCACAATGGAGGCCAAATCAGGCTACGGGCTTTCGGTCGACGAAGAACTGAAAATACTTCGCGTGATCCGTCAGCTAAACGAGACGACCGCGATTGAATTCGTGCCGACATTTCTCGGGGCGCACGCCATTCCGGACGAATTCGACGGGCGACCGGATCAGTACGCAGACTGCGTCGTCCATGAGATGTTACCGGAGGTCGTTAGGCAAGATCTCGCGGAAGCATGCGATATTTTTTGTGAAGAGGGCTATTTCGACGCAGCCGCTACCCGTCGAATCCTGGGAGCGGCCAAGGCTGCTGGTTTGATGCTGCGGGTGCACGCCGATCAATTAACGAATTCCGGCGGCGCCGCCTTGGCGGCTGAGCTCGGCGCGCTCACCGCGGATCATCTCGAACAAACGGACGACGTGGGCATAGCCGCTCTGCGGAAAGCGGCCGTGCAACCGGTGCTTCTGCCGGGATCTGTTTATGCACTCGGAAAGACGGGCTATCCGAAAGCGCGCGCGATGATTGAGTCAGGTCTGGCGGTGGTTTTGGCCACCGACTTCAATCCCGGCTCCTCGCCGACACCATCGATTCCGATGATCCTTTCGCTGGCGGCGACTCAGATGAAGATGACACCCGCCGAAGCTGTAACCGCCGCGACGATCAACGCTGCCTACAGTTTGCGTCGCGGCGACAAGATCGGATCGCTGGAGAAAGGGAAAATGGCGAATTTTTCGATCTTCGACTGCGAAGATTATCGCGAGCTCGCCTATTACTTTGGCCTGCCGCAAACACACGCGGTCTATGTGCGCGGCCGCCAGGTTTATCCGCGCTAAGTTTGCGTGCTGCGGGGCGCGCCCTTAACGTCGCTGCTAATGAAGATTGAGGTTGAAAATCAACCGCACTCCGTCGCCACGTTGCGGATCGAGTTGCCGCCCGATGAAGTTCGCAAGGAATGGGACACGATTGCGACTGGCTACGCCCGGCATGCCCGCATCCCCGGCTATCGAGTGGGGAAGGCTCCTCGGCAGGTCATCGAGCGGAAATTTCGGAAAGAGATACAGGACGAGTTGACGAAAAAGCTCGTCTCGAAGAGCTATCACGAAGCCGTCGCGGAGAAACAACTGCGGGTCGTGTCGCTAACGAATTTGGAAGACGTTGAGTTTGGCGACGATCGGTCGATGCGTTTTCGCGCGACCGTTGTGACCGCTCCGGAATTTGAGCTTCCGAATTACAAGGGCATCCGCGTTCAGCTGCCCTCAGCAGATGTGACGGAGGCGGAAATTGACGCCGCCGTGGAGCGGTTGCGAGATCAGGCAGCAGACTTTGCGGACGTAACCGGTCGTCCGATTGCGATGGACGACTTCGCGGTTCTCGATTTTATGGGTGCGATCGATGGGCGTCCGATCAGCGAGATCGTGCCGGAAGCGAGCAAGAATCTTCATGGCGGCAAAAAGTTCTGGCTGCGGATGGCTCCGGATAATTTCCTCCCGGGGTTTTCCGAGCAAATCATCGGAATGACGGCGGGCGCAACGCGCTCGGTTCAGGTTAATTTTCCGGCTGACTTCCCCGTGCCCGAGCTGGCGGGCAAAAAGGCCGATTACGCTGTCACGTTAAACGAAATCAAAGCGAAGGTGCTCCCCGCCGTGGACGACGCGTTTGCGGCTAAACTGATGCCGGAGAAGACACTGGCCGACCTTCGACACACCGTTAAGCACAACCTCGAGCATGAGAAGGAACATGAGATCGACCGCGCCCGAGAAACGCAAATTATGAAAGATCTTCATGAGCACATCTCCTTCGATCTGCCGCCGGCTTTGTTGAAAAATGAGACCCGCCGCGCACTCAACGAGCTTGTGCATCGCAATCGCGAGCGCGGCGTGCCGGACGAGCTCTTGAAATCGAAAGAGAAAGAGCTGATCGATGGCGCCGGCTCGCTCGCGGCGCACCGCTTGAAAACGAACTTCATTTTGCACCGCATCGCGGAGGCCGAGAAAATCGAGATCACGCGGGATGAACTAGAAACTCGCATCCGCGAACAGGCCGCGCACTACGGCATGCCAGTCGAGAAAATGCGCAAACAACTGGACGATAACGACGCGCTTAACGGACTCGCGGAAGAGGTTTTACTGGGTAAAACCCTTGATATGCTGAGGGCAAATGTTATCGTCGAACCTGCTGCAGAAGATGGCCCGAGCAGCGTTCTTACCGACCAAAAATCATGACCAATCTGTCCTCAGCTACTTCACAGTCCGTGCTTATCCCGATGGTGGTCGAGCAGACCGCGCGTGGCGAACGAAGCTACGATATTTACTCTCGCCTGCTGAAAGACCGAATCGTTTTCATTGGCACGCCGATCGACGATCACATCGCTAATCTTGTGATCGCGCAGCTTCTTTTCCTCCAGATGGAGGATGGGAAGAAGGACATCAACATCTACATCAACTCGCCCGGGGGCTCTGTCACGGCCGGTCTCGCGATTTATGATACAATGCAGTTCCTGACCTGCGACGTCACGACCTACTGCCTCGGAATGGCCGCGAGCATGGCGGCGGTGTTGCTCTGCGCGGGCACGAAAGGCAAGCGTTTCGCGCTCCCGAATTCCGACATCATGATTCATCAGGTTTCAGGCGGCGCGCAGGGGCAGGCCAGCGACGTCGAACGAACGGTCGAATACATGTTCAAGTTGAAGAAGCGGCTGATTCGCATCATCTCTCAGCATACCGGCAAACCGGAAGAGCAGGTGAAGAACGATTCTGATCGCGACTACTACATGAACGCGGCCGAGGCAAAAAATTACGGATTGGTCGACGAGGTCATAAAATCGCGCAAGGAAGGGAAATTGCTTGATGGCGCGGCTCCCATTTCCGATCGCGCCGCCGCCGTGGCGGAGGCCGCTCTGCCTCGCAAAATCGAGGAATAGAAGCTGCTCCCCAAAGGAGTCACCATGGCGCGCGCTTCCAACCTCACAATGTGCTCCTTCTGTGGCAAGAGCCACGCGGAAGTGCGCAAGCTCATTGCCGGTCCCGGCGTTTACATTTGCGACAGCTGCATCAACGTTTGCAAAAGCATCCTGGACAAGGAGCTGAACGAGGACGCTCGGCGCCAGTCATCGAACATCCGTGTGCCGAAGCCGGTCGATATTCGGCGTTCGCTCGACCAGTACGTAATCGGGCAGGACATCGCCAAAAAGACTCTCGCGGTCGCGGTCCACAATCACTTTAAACGCGTCCTGCAAACCGCGACTCCGGCAGATCCAACGGCGGCATTCCAGCCAGACCCCTTCGCGGATGTGGAAATCGAGAAGAGTAATATTCTGCTGATCGGCCCGACCGGTTCGGGCAAGACGCTTCTGGCCAAAACTCTGGCGAAAATCCTCGACGTCCCATTTTGCATTGCCGACGCCACGACATTGACCGAGGCGGGCTATGTCGGCGAAGACGTTGAGAATATCATTCTGCGGCTCTTGCAAAATGCTGATTACGACGTGAAGCGAGCTGAGATCGGCATCGTTTACATCGATGAGATCGATAAAATTGGCCGTAAGACGGACAACGTTTCCATCACGCGTGACGTCTCCGGTGAGGGAGTTCAGCAGGCGCTGTTGAAGATTTTGGAAGGCAGCACGTGCAATGTTCCGCCGCAGGGAGGACGGAAGCATCCGCATCAGGAATACATTCAGGTTAACACCGAGAAGATCCTGTTTATCTGCGGGGGAGCTTTCGTGGGCCTGGATAAAATCGTTCAGAAGCGCATTGGACAGAAAACGATGGGCTTTAACAGCCCTTCGCTCGAAGTCGAAGACGCTTTGCGCAAGGAGGCTGTCCGCCACACCGAACCGGAAGACTTGCTCGCCTTCGGCATGATTCCGGAGTTCATCGGCCGTTTGCCGGTCGTAACAGCACTCGATCCTCTGACCGAAGACGAGATGGTAATGATTCTGACCGAAACGAAGAACGCAATGGTAAAGCAATACACCAAGTTGTTCTCCATGGAAGGCGTGCGCTTGAGTGTCACAAAGGACGCATTGCGCGCGCTGGCCGCGCAAGCAGTGACGAAGGGGACCGGCGCCCGCGCACTCCGATCCATGCTAGAGCGCATCATGCTCGACATCATGTATGAAGTGCCGAGCCGCGAGGATATCGCGGAGGTCACGATAAACCGGCCGGTCGTTGAGGGAAAGAAGCTTCCGCTCATTCGGAAGAAGCAGGACAAGGACGCCGCCTAGCGGATCTCCCGCCGCGAGGCGGACTCCGTGCCGATATTGGTGGCTGGAAGCACCCGTGAATGGCAGCGTTCACCGCGTGAACGTCCACGTCATCAACACCGGGAGCGAGTTGCTCCTCGGCGACGTCGTCAACACGCACCTGAGTTTCATCGCCCGTGCCATTTTGCCGTTGGGATTGCGTGTGGCACGCCAATTTACTGTGCCGGATGGGCCCGCGATCGCCGATGCACTGCGAACGTCTTTCGGCGAGGCGCAGATCGTATTTGTCACCGGCGGACTGGGGCCGACGACCGACGACATAACTCGCGAAACAGCGGCGGAATTGCTGCAGTTAGAACTGCATCTCGATGCGGACGTGGCGAATGCGATCACCTTGCGACTAGCCGCTCGTAAGATTGAGCTAACCGATCGGATTTTGCGCCAGGCACAGGTGCCACACGGTGCCGTAACTCTCGCTAACGAGCACGGAACCGCTCCGGGTCTCTACTTAGCGGCGAACGCCGCTCTGCACGGAAAATCTCCGCATCTTTTTCTGCTACCGGGACCACCGCGCGAATTGCAACCCATGTTCAAAACAGGCGTTCTTCAGATCTTGAAACGGATCGCCCCGCCACAGGAACAGATCGACTTTCAAACATTTCGGCTGGCAGGGATTGGCGAGTCTGTTATTGAGAAGAAAGTCGGGCCGCAGATCCTCGCTCTGGAGGGAGTCGAGCTCGGATATTGCGCGCGACCCGCGGAAGTGGATGTGCGGATTATCGGCCCCTCCTCCTCCGTGAAGAAAGCTGCGAGGATACTGGACCGAGAGTTTCAAAGCTCAATCTTCACCAGCACCGGCGAGTCTTTGGAGATGGTCGTCATCCGATTGCTGACAACAAAGCGGGCTCTGCTCGCGACCGCCGAATCCTGCACCGGAGGTTTGCTCGCGCATCGCCTGACTAATGTTCCCGGGTCTTCGGTCGCGTACGCAGGCGGATATATTACCTACGCAAATGAGTTGAAGTCCGATTCGTTAGGCGTAGCGGCAAGCGTGATCGAAAAGTACGGCGCGGTCAGTAAGCAGGTCGCGATCGCAATGGCCGAGGGCGCGCGCGCTCGTGCTCACACGGACTTCGCTCTCGCGACTACCGGAATCGCCGGTCCCGCGGGAGGCACGCCGGAAAAGCCGGTGGGTACCGTCTACGTGGCACTCGCGAGAGAAAATGCGCCGACGAAGGTACAGCGATTTTTCTTTCCGAACGATCGCGAGACGTTCAAGCAGATGGCAACGCAGTTCGCGCTGGAGATGTTGCGCCAGAGCTTGACTGCCTTGTGAGAAGTTTAGGCTAACCCTGCACCTCGACCGGCGTGCCGACTTTCACGTGGTTATAGAAAAGCTCGGCCGTCTGTGACGGCATGCGGACGCATCCGTGCGAAGCAGCATAACCCGGCAAAATTCCGACGTGCATGCCTACTCCGGCATCCGTCAGTCGCATGAACCATTTCATGGCCGCGCCGGCGAAATGCGTTCCGCTCGGCGCGGAATCAATTTGCGCGCTGACTCCGGCGCGGACAACCCGGCCGCGGCCATCGACAAAATCTCCATACAGGGTCGAGTGATGACTCGGATCTTTTTCGCGCACGCTGAAACTGCCGGTGGGAGTGGTGTGCCCGAGTTTGCCGGATGAGATCGGGCTGTCGATTGCCACTTGCTCTCCGACCATCAGGAAAGCTCTCTGCTTTGGAATCGAAACGACGACGTGTACTTGATCCGGCGTCAGACTCGCGAGCAGCGCGTCGTTGATGTTAATGGGGGCCTGCCGGGCGATTAGCTGCGCCGGTTTGCGCATGGGCTGGACAGTCGTCGGAGTGGCGACAGGTTTCGCGATGACGGGCGCTCTCCGGCCGGCTGCTGGGTTCGGTGGAGAAGACGGCGAGCGCGTGGGAAACCGCCGTAGTTGCGGTGCCTGGGCGTGGACTTCCGCACAGCACACCACCAGCGCCAGAGCGAAAAATGCGCGGGAAACAGGAGCGTTCATCAATGGCGCGTGTAGGTATCGATTCGGTTTAGCCATCCGGGAAGCCAGCGCTTTTCATGCCGCTCAGCCGGCGAGTTCGCAACCCGCCGCGCGAGAACCACTTTAGCAGCTCGAGCGAATTCACCGACGGAGTCACCGCCGCCATCCTGCATCGTGCTGAGCACTTGCAGCAAGCCCCAACCTTCCCCCCGATAACGCTCGGTAGCGATTACGCCTTCCCCTTTGAAGTTTACGTAGTCGACGAGAGCGTAACACCCGGCGGCGGACAGCAGGAGGCGATCGAAACGTTGCTGGATCAGCGCTTGGTCCGCTGGTTGCGCGGCGGCGAGCATTTTCGGTAAAGAATTACTCAAACGCTCGACGAGGAATTCCGCCTGTAGATCCACGGTATCGGCCAAAAACAGGCGCAGTTGCCGCATTTGCGGTGATGCTTGGGCGCGCATGAACTCCTCCCGTGAACGCCATGGACAACCGAGCTGGCGCCCGGCGAGCAGGAATTCCGGTAGCTTTGCCCCGCGCGCCGAAATGAAATTCACGAGCGGCGGGAAGCTCTCTTCAAACGGACCGCGCGCGTCTCGGT
>JACCXL010000089.1 GCA_013697015.1 Chthoniobacterales bacterium
TCGGGGAAATGGAGGGTGCCTTGTATCATTGGTCGAAGCGGTGTTTGATCCAGCCCTCGAACTTTTCCTTTGGAGTCTGCTGGATCGGGTAAAGAGAGTTCGCGCGCTTCGCAATGATCCCCTCATAAAACTTGTGGCCGATGGTCTTGTTTTGAGCCTGTAAGAAGTCAGACAGCTTGCGCCGTTCGATGCCGTTGTCCCATTGGTTGATCAGAAAAACCGCATCACGAAGTTGCCCGCCCGTAAGTTTGAGCAGCTCGGCCATGTCCTCCGGCAGAGCTGCGGGCAGGAGCGCCCGCAGTCCCGCCCGCCGCTGCGTGAAGGTTAAATTGGGAGCAATCACATCAAAAACGATGATACAGCCGCGCATAAGGTCGTGACGGCATTCCATCAGACCGACATCGAGCCACTCGAACGGAAGCGCGTGGAGCATATCGAGCGCGTGGCCGAATTTGTCCGCGCAGCTTGAGAGTTGTCCGTATTGGTTCCACACCGTTTGCGTCGGTGCGTGAACTACCCCGCGCCAGTTGTCCACCTTTGGCTGTAGGATCCACTCGCCGATCAGCCCGGGCGTGTAGGGGTCCAGCTTGCCACCGTTGAGCGGCGCAAGCGGATAGCCAATAAGATCGGGAGATGTCACAACCCTAGGAGCCTCCAACTGGCCCGCGAGCCATTGCAGCCGTTTGGAGATTGCAAGCGGAGTCACAACTTCTCCCCTCGTTTGATCAGGAACTCGTGCGCCGAGCGGTCGAGCTCATACCAGTTGGCGCGCAGCTTGTGGGCGAGGTGCCGCAGGTCGGCGAGCAGATCCACAATGGCAATCTGCGGCTCGTTCTCTCCATGGTAGGCTGCTCCCGAGCGCACGCTTGGCGATGATCGCGCGCCCAACTGCGGGCGCGTCGCGGCGTCTAACGCCCCGTCCGTGAGTGTGCCCTAACTTGTCAGGAATACTGTCGTAGAGTGTCATTCGTCCTTTCCGCGCAGCGCGCGTAGGCTGGCACATCGCCAAGGATTGAATTCTTGACCGTGGCGGTGGCCTTGCGGTCGCAGAGCGCTATTGCGCGCCGATAACAGCACTCCGGAAACCATGGCTTTATCGTACGTCTTCGATGTAACTCGCAATCCGATAGTCATTCGGACTGACCACATTGCCGAGTGCTTTATCGTAGTGAAAGAAACAATCGCCATTTTGATAAAAACTTTTGCAAACGATAGCTCCGTACATGACAACGTTTCCTTTAGATATAAAGTCCGCGCCCGGAGCGTACCATAACGCCTCGATGCTGGGCTTTCCGTTCGCATCGAGGCTTACCGTTTGAGTAGCGGGAGCGGTCGGGCTCACTCCGTAAAACTGGACGTGTGCCGACGCGCTGTGGTTCGTCGAAGGCGTTCCATCTATGTTTGGTAAAGCTGAGCCGTCAACGTTCTGGTTATGAAAATTAGATACTTTGATGTTGGCGTCGCCGGTAAAATAAATTCTCACGTTGGCCCCTTGGTTGATGGTAAGACTCGTACTGATATCGCCGTTCACGACGATATTGACGTAAGTTTCTCGGGATGTAGATCCGACCTTTATCGGATTGATCGTAACGTTCTGTAACAGAGTATATAAGTACCACGGAGCATTTGCCCACGAATCCGGGGGTTGACCCGAGCAGTTCGGATTATTCGCGGGCGGCGTGATAGTGGTTGGTGACGTGGACTCATATACTCTCGACGGAGGAGGAGGCGAGACCGCCGCCTGTGGCATAATTGTCACGGGAACATTATTGTCCACGGTGCCGGTAATATATTTGGTCGACTTGAGAGTGGCCCCATCGGTCGTAACGTTCCCGTAGATGTCACCCGTTAGACTAGTGAAACTGGAACTACCGCAATTGACATTTCCATCGCGGGAATCGGAATAGAATTGGGGCAAGGGCGTGCCGCCCAACGCCACATTTGGATTGTAGGGACCATTGTTGGAGTTGAAGCTATCGATAACGCCCGATGAACCGGGGCCGTAAAACGAGCCGCTTGTTTTGATCGCACCGCTTACCGGGAGGATAGGAACAGCGATTGATTCGATACGTCGAGAAACCTGAGCTAACGGATTGCCATTGCTGTCTGCGGGAACGGCAATCAGTTGTTTATTATTGCCGTCGCCGTCGCCGTAAGTGGAGATGAAGTGATCATAATTGAAGTCGATCTTCCGTAAGAGGGTGTCGCCGCGGCCACGTACGTCCGAGCCGCTAGCAAAGCTCGAACCCACTCCGTTTGGACTTTCGTCCATGCCGACTCGGCGCAATCCAAAGACACGAGCAGTGCCGACGGAGCGAATGCGATAACAGGCATACCCGTCAATGGAGGTGAAGTTGTCAACGGTTACGCTCGCACTCAGGTTGCCCGCTCCGAACGCATTGGGCGTCGTATACGCCCACGGACCGGTGGAGCCATTAGAACTGGTCCAACCGGCGCCGCTAAATTGTGTGCCGGGATTCATAAGAGTTTTGCGGGTCTCCGCATAAGCAATGTCGCCTCCTGCCTCGGCGGCACAAAGCGCATCCTGCCAACCGGCCACTTGCTTGGAAGTCACGTTGTAACGCGTCGTGCAGTTCATGAGCACATTCGCACCGATAAGCGATACGATGAGAATTGTGCATAGCGCACAAATGATAGTACTCCCCTTTTCGCGGTGTAGAGGCGCATTCATAACGTGAACATTGTCGCCCGCACCGTTCTTAATTCCCTCGCCGTGCATTTCGGAGATATGCAGTCCCATAGACGGTTGTGCCGGCGCGTTCCACGGCCGCGCCAGTTGAGATAAAAATCGGCAGGAACGTGACGACAGTGGAGAGGTAACCGGTGTTCGCTAGTTGCACGTCCGTCACTTGATCGACCAGCTGATCGGTACTTGAGGCAATTGCGGTGATGGCACCGTCCTCTGTCCGGACGATGGACTGCCACCTGATGGCGTAAACTATGGCTGAATTGTTTGTACTTGTGCCGGAAGGACCGTTCGCAGTGGTCGTGGAGTAGTAATCCACTTTATATCCGGAACCGCTTTTCGTTACTGTAGGGGTGCGCCGAGTCCCGAGATTGCTGCTCGTAGCGTCACTATCGCCGCTGCGGATAATGTATCTGGGAATCCAGCAGTAAATGGTTTTCGCGTCAGCAGAAATTTCCGCAATTGTAGACCTTTTCACGTCACGGCAAAGGTATTCGATAACCCGCACCTGTTGAAGGTGCGTAGAAAAAAAGTTGTCGACAGCAGCGAAACTCCGGTTCAGGGCAACAGAGGACGTCAGGACAGCGGCGAGAATGAGAAAGCCCAGAGGAATTGCGACCATCATTTCAACCAACGTGAAACCCTTAACCGAACGCATTACTGCAATCTTCATTTTTTTGTGCCCGCTGAAACAACAGTCGATGCTTGCGCCCGCTGCGTGCGACCGCCGAAAATCGATTGCCATTGGGTCGACTCATCCACCTGAACCAAGGTTTTGTTACTAAAGTTTATGGTTATTGGCACGGATGTGACTATCCCGTTAGCAGCACGGGTGTAGGTGATGGTTGGGGTCCCGCTGAAGTAATCACTAACTGTGACCGTCTCCTGCGCTCGTTGCACAATTGGAGAGCCATTAGCCGTCTGAGCTAGCAAGGTCTTCATCGAGTTCGCCGTAGTCAGAACCGAAAAATCGACATTCCGTAATTGTTCCAATCGGTCGTGGGCTCCTTCGATTCCGCCGATGTTTTCTTTGCTGGCAGAGATGTATCGCAAGCAGACGGCATTCAGTTCAAATATGGCTGAGAAGAATGCCGTCACCAAAAGAGCCGCTATCAGTACTTCCGGGAGGGTGAAGGCAGCTTTGTTCGACAGGCTTCGTTTTGGAATGAACGCTATCATTTGCGGATAAATATGATAAGAGCGGTCCACATGGCAATTACGGATTCTGCTCGTATGCAATGAATTTTGTCAATAAATGTTTACATTATTCTCAGGAATGAAGTGGATGGGCTTTAGTTACGATGCCTGATAATCAGCAACTTGTGACTAAGTTTCTACTTGGGCACGGTGTCTGCTTACGCCGAATCGGAATCCGCCGGACGGTTTATATATGCATTAGCCACCAAATGTTCCAGGATTGTAATTATGGAACATGGAGATAATCTGGAGGGTTAGACTGCGTGAACTGGTTGAACATCTACAACAGCGTTTATTTAAAAAATTGCTCCGCAAGGGCTTGCCCGCGGGGGAAGCGGGCATTCCTTGCAAAAATCCTGGGTGTCATCGCGGTTGGCACCCTGTTGGCGGCCTCCGCAGTTCCAGAATTTCTTTCTGCCCGCAAACGTGCGCAAGAAGCGCCGCAAATCTTGAATGACTTGCGCATGATTGATGCGGCGGTAACCGATTTGCGGTCGAGGCCGACAGGAAAAGCGAACCCGCAGTTGCCATTGCGGACTAGATCGTCCGTTTCATCCTGAATAAAGCAGCAAAGCTAAATCGGAGGTCGACTGGAAGACTTATTGGCTTTTCCAACTCGCTTGTCGTCGCGTCTCAGTTTTAAAGGCTCCTTCAACAATGACAAACGACCTGGGTGTGCCTTAGCGTCGTCCTCAGCTTTATTTGCGGTTTCGCTAATCAGGGAACGAAAGTCCAAGCCATCTCGCACGGACCCGTCAGTCGCGGTCGCCGACAGCCTTAACGTTTTGTAAAGCTTCCTGTCGCGCCCCTTCCGGCGCTTCACTCAAACGCGCTTTCGCATGATTTTCCGAACACGTTATGGACATGGTAATCGAATTCGCCTTCCCAACCGCGACGCGCGCTGCCGCGACGCAATTATCAACCAAACCAACTCTTTTGCCTTCATTCCCCACGCCCATCTCCAGCTTTACGTTGCGCGGCGGTGCGTTGCAGCCAGCCGCTGAAGTAATCGATTGTCCGGCGGATGCCTTCGTCGAACTCGACTTTTGGCTCCCAATGCAAAACGGCGCGGGCGCGACCGATGTCTGGCTGGCGCACCTTCGGGTCATCGACCGGTAACGGCCGGTGTTCCACGGCCGATTTCGTGCCCGTGATCCGGATGATCTCGTCGGCAAACTGCCTGATCGTCATCTCGCGTGGATTCCCGATGTTGACTGGTTCGTGGAAATCACTCATCGCCAGCCGGAAAATGCCGTCAATCAAATCCGACACGTAACAGAACGAGCGCGTCTGCGAACCGTCCCCGAAAATCGTGAGAGGCTCTCCACTCAAAGCTTGTCCAATAAATGCGGGAACGACGCGGCCATCGCGCAACCGCATCCGCGGGCCGTAGGTATTGAAAATCCGCACGATCTTCGTGTCGAGTTTGTGGTAGCGGTGATAGGCCATCGTCATCGCTTCGGCGAAGCGCTTTGCCTCATCGTAAACTCCCCGCGGACCGATCGGGTTAACGTTTCCCCAGTAATCCTCCTTCTGTGGATGCACGAGCGGATCGCCGTAACATTCGGAAGTCGAGGCGAGGAGAAATTTCGCGCCCTTCGCCTTCGCCAATCCGAGTGTATTATGCGTGCCGAGCGCTCCCACTTTGAGCGTGGGAATCGGCAGCTCAAGATAATCGATCGGGCTGGCCGGTGACGCGAAATGAAAGACGTAATTCACTTCGTCGGGAACGAAGATGTAGTTCGAGACGTTGTGCTTGATAAACTGATAGTTCTCGTTCCCGGCCAGATGGCCGATGTTCGCCGGGTTCCCGGTAATCAAATTATCGATTGCGATGACCCGATGACCTTCCGCCAGCAGGCGGTCGGTGAGATGGGAACCAAGGAACCCGGCGCCGCCGGTAACGACTGAGACTGGCATCGATTCGGGTGGCATCGGCAGTGTATCTAATTGGTGCGCGAAACGTTTGCGAGCAGAATCAAATTGCGGAGAGACCCCTTGTGATCTCTCCTCATCGCAATCGCATGCGCATTCTTTCCGGCATTCAACCGAGCGGAGCTCTCCACATCGGGAATTATTTCGGCATGATGAAGCCGGCCATTGCCCTCCAGGCGGAAGGCGAGGCCCTGTACTTCATCGCTGACTATCACGCACTCACCAGCTTGCGCGATCCGGGGGCCTTGCGCGAAAATAGCCGCCGCGTGGCTCTGGATTTTCTCGCCTGTGGATTAGATCCGGACCGAGCGGCCCTATTCCTGCAGTCGGACGTGCCACAGGTGACGGAACTCGCCTGGATCCTCGGCACCGTCACTCCGATGGGCCTGCTCGAACGTTGCCACTCATATAAGGATAAGCTGGCTCGCGGGGCGGCTGCCTCCGCCGGCTTGTTCACCTACCCGGTGCTCATGGCCGCCGATATTCTTATTTACGACAGCGACATCGTGCCGGTCGGCCGCGACCAGAAGCAACATTTGGAAGTAACACGCGATATCGCGATCAAAATGAACGAAACGTTCGGGGATCTTTTCAAGCTGCCGGAGCCGCGCATCCACGCCGAGACGGAGGTCGTGCCCGGAACCGACGCGCAGAAAATGAGTAAAAGCTACCGCAATACGATCGAGATTTTCGGCGCTGAAAAAGAAACCCGGAAACGAGTCATGAGCATCGTGACCGATTCTACCCCGATAGATGCTCCGAAAGACGCGGCGAGCTCCGCTATCTTTCAACTTTACTCCCTCGTTGCCTCGACAGAGGAGAAGGAAGTGATGGCCGCGGAATTCCGTCGCGGCGGCACCGGATACGGCGACTTCAAGAAGCGCTTATTTGAGTCTCTCTGGCGATACTTTGCTCCCATGCGCGAACGGCGCGCAGCCATTCTCGCCCAACCGAATTATATCGACGGCGTTCTGGCGCGCGGCGCCGAACGCGCGAATGCGATCGCCGACAAAGTAATGGCGCGAGTGCGCGACGCCGTCGGCGTGTAAATTCTGAGATGGCGCCCTAAGTCGCTCCCGAGGACGAATTCGAGCGCGGCGTCGGCTGCTTCAGCTCCGCGAAGATAAGGCGGCCCGCGGCCGTCGGCAGCGCACTCGAAACGGTAATCTTCACCGATTGTCCCAGCTGCGCGCGAGCGTGATTTACCACGATCATCGTGCCGTCCGGTAGATAGCCCACAGCCTGATGCTGATCGCGGCCTTCTTTCACGAGCTGCAAATCCAGCTCGTCGCCCGCGAGGATCACTGGCTGCAGCGCCAGGGTCAGTTCCCTGAGGTTCAATGTGTGCACCTCTTGCAGCCGCGCCACCTGACAAAGCGCGCTGTCGTTGGTGAGCAGACGAGCGTGTAACATTTTCGCGACCCGCACCAGCCGCGCATCTGTGTCGAGTTCGCCGTCCCCATCCGTATCGTGAACGGTGAGCGCGATCTCCTTGGAGCGCTGCAGTTGATTGAGAATCTCCAAGCCCCGACGGCCGCGCTCGCGTTTCATGATATCGCGCGAATCGGCGAGCGCTTGAAGTTCCGCGAGAACGAAGCGCGGCACAATCAGTGTGCGACTCAGGAAACCAGTCGCGCACAAATCGCCGATGCGTCCGTCGATGATGATGTTCGTATCGACGACGAGCGGCTCGCGCTGCGTGGTTTCACGCGCGAAACGAACGTAGGGGATAATGAGCGAGAACTCGTCGCGGTTGCTCCGCATGGCAAGCATCATGCCGAGATACCCAAACGCGCAGTAACCGACGAGCCGGGCAGCCCATTGCACCGTATCGGGCTGGTAGCGGAGTACCTGCGAGGCGCTCAGCAGATTCGCGAAAAACAAACCAAGCAGAAGACCAAGCGTGGCCGAGGAGAACGCCCGCAGCGAAAATCCCTTCAGCAACCGGTCGGCCAGAACGATCATAAGGCCGAAGAGCGCCCCGAGCAGAACCCCCGGCAGCGCATTCTGCTGAGTTTCCGAGGAGACGATGCCGCCGACGCACGCGCAAAACGTCGCGAAAAGGACGCGCAGCAGATTGACTGTGAAAATAGGGGTCATGGACGGTCTCCTGGCCGTCGCGGCGGATTTTGAGGACGACTCTGCGACCCGCGCGCTTCCGCTTTAGCCGCACTATCGCGATAAAACAAAACGCCGTGCGCGCGCAGATTGGCAACCAGAGCCTGCAGATCTTTGGCCAGTTCCTGGTTCGTCAGAAGAGTCGGGAGCAAACCGGTGCCGCTGGTCGCTTGATGCATTACCTGGGTCGCCGCCTGGATCGTTTTGCGCGCGTCAGCGATTGCAACCTGCATATCGTCCGCGGCCTTCTTGGTTGAACCCATCGTCGCATCTGCCTTTTCGATGACGGCGTCGATCTTCTTGGACGACTCGGCCAGAGCGCCCGTTGCCTGGTTGAGATGTTCGACGCTCGACTTCAGATTTTCCATGGTCGCGGGTGAAAGCGCTTGTTCATTCAAACGCGTTACCGTGCCGTTCACATTCTGCACCGCAACGCGTAAATCGCCGACCAAAAATCCGCCTTCGCGCGTGATATCATCCAGGCCGGTCTCGCGAGCTCCGGCGATCTTCGCATTTTTGCTCAGATAACCGGAGGGCTGACCTTCGGGCATGGAGACCGCCACGAATCGATCCCCCAGCAGGCCGGAGCTCCCGACCGTGAATTTGCTGCCGGCTGGGATCTTCACGTAATCGTAGATACGAAGTGGCACCTCCACCCCGTGGCCCCCGCCCGCCAGTTTGATGCCTCCGGAAACACGGCCGATCTTGGCGCCGGCGAGCAAAACATCTGAGCCCTTCAGGAGCCCGCTCGCGTCGGGGAACTGGACCGTCAAGGCGTAGTAGGTTTTGAGCCCTTCTCCGACGCGGCCAAACTGTACCACTAATGCAGCCAGAGCCGCCAGCCCCACGAAGACAAAAGCGCCAACCTTAAATTCCGTTCCTCGTTCCTGCTGAGCCATTACAGATGTCGCGCGGACTGCACGCGGGAAGAGTTTACCACGCCTTTAGCGAGCGTGTTAGTGCCACCGTTTGTTGCCGAAATTTTAGTGCTCATCGTCCGAGCGTCCGAGCAGGAAATCCTGGATGAGTGGATCGCCCGCCCTCTCCAGTTCGGTCGGCGATCCGTGAAAATAAATGCGACCTTCGTGCAGATACGCAATCTGATCGGCGACGTGGGTTGCGCTTTTCATATCATGCGTCACGACGATGCTGGTGACGCGAAATCGCTCCTGCAGCCGCCGGATGAGGCGATTGATGCTGTCCGCAGCCACCGGGTCCAGCCCGGCGGTCGGTTCGTCATATAGCACGCACGAGGGACGCCGGATGATGGAACGCGCGAGGCCCACTCG
>JACCXL010000095.1 GCA_013697015.1 Chthoniobacterales bacterium
AGATTGGCGCGGAAGGTCAACGATGCGACCGAATCGGCTTCCGAGTTCAGCGGTCCGGTAAAAGTAATGCGCCATCGCCCCGGACCCGTCGTATGAACTGCCGCTGTGATGACCGCTGCTCCGGTGCGTTTGGCGAGGAGGGCGGGCAACGGTGTGGTGGAGGCGAGACGGCCGAAAAACGGCGTCCAGATCCCATGATCGCCGGCATGTTGGTCGCTCAATATTCCAACCACGCCGCCGGAGCGCAGGAGCTCGATTGGTTTCCGAAATCCCTCTTTTCGATCGAACATTTCTAATCCGGTCCGTGCGCGTCGCTGCCGAATGTCGGCGTCGATCCGGCGGTTTCTGAGAGGTTGGTAAACCGTGCTGGACCGTACGTAGCCGACGTGCTTCGGCAGCAACTGCGCCGCTACCTCCCAGTTGCCGAGGTGGCTGAGCACGAGCACAACGGGCCGGCCAGCGCGCAACTCTCGATGAAAGGACTCAATATTTTCAAGCTCCACACGTATGGCGATCTCGTCGATTTCCATGGTGCTGAGTTTTATGCCGGAAAGGAAATTTGCGCCGAGCCGCCGGAAGTGGCGGCGCGTGAGCGCGCGTACCTCGGACGCCGGTTTCTCCCCGGCGAAGGCGATCTCCAGATTGAGCCTTGCGAGTCGCCGATATCCCGGCAAAAGAAGCCAGGCGACGGCTCCAGCGAGTTTGCCTAACGAGAAGACAATCGGAAGCGGCAGTGCCGAGATCAGGCCGCACGCGATCCGGTAGAGAATGTAAACACTTAGGTCGAGCATGCGTGCGCGTGCGGCGCCGCAGCGTAAAATTGGCTGCGCGGCGCGACAATCATTATAATGTCCGTGTGTTGCAGCCGCCTTCTCAACCCGCGCATCAGCCGGACGGCAGCGCGGCCTCCACCGCCGATCAGTTGCGGGAAAAGCTGCGTGTTCGGGCGGAGGAACTGGAGTCAGCGGAGCGCCACATCGCCCGGCTTGAAACGCAAATCCTCGCGTGGAAAGACGCGAAACGCGCGGCGAGCGATGCAATGAGTCGGAAGAAATCACGCCGTTGGGCGCGATTGCGAAAGCGCTCCCAGCTCTCGAATCCGTCGGTTCCGGCATCGGCCCTTTCCTATCAGGCGTGGTTGGCTCGGCATCGCGCCACGCCCGCGAATCTTGCCAGGATGCGCGCGGAGGAGCGCTCTTCCCAGCACGTGCCGCTGGTCAGCATCATCACTCCGGTCTTCAACACCGCCGCGTCCTGGCTGAGTGGCGCGGTCGACTCCGTGCGCGCGCAGAGCTATGAGAACTGGGAGCTGATCCTCGTCGATGACGAATCCACGAAAGAAGAGACACTAAAGGTTCTGTCCGAACTGCCACGAGCCGATCAACGGATTCGAGTTTATAAGTTGGACAAGAATCAAGGAATCGCGGGCGCCTCGAACCGCGGTCTGGCGGAAGCGCGCGGAGAATGGATTGCCGTCCTCGACCACGATGATCTGCTGGAACCGGACGCGCTCTCCTGCGGGGCCAAAACGATTCAGGCTCACCCGGACGCAGATCTTATCTACTCGGATGAAGACAAACTGGCAGAGCACGGCTTCGATCTGCCCATTTTCAAACCGGATTGGTCGCCCGACTTTTTCCTCTCCTACAACTATCTCTGTCATTTCACACTGCTGCGACGCACCGCAGTCGAAAGGGCGGGCAGCTTCCGGCAAGGTTTCGACGGCGCGCAGGATTACGATCTGTTTTTGAGGATGATCGAGAAAACCGACCGCATTTACCACATCTCGCGGATCCTCTACCATTGGCGCCGCACGGCGACTTCCACCGCGCACAACATCCGGCGCAAACCCGGAGCGCTCGAAGCCGGGAAGCATGCGTTGACAGAGCACCTCGAGCGGACAGGGCAACCAGGCGCGGTCTTCGTAGACTGGTCCACCCACGCCTATCGAGTCCGCCGGGATCTCGCCGAGAGGCCGAAGATTGGGATCGTCGCGCGGCGCAGAAGGGAAGAGTCGAATGCCGATCCGAGCGAGCGGATTTCCGTCAGGACCGATTACCCAAACTACGAGATTATTTCCAGCGAGGCAGTCGAGACATTTCGGATCGGAGATACCGATTTTGCCTGGCTTCTTTTTCTGGATTCCGAGGCCGATCCGATTGACGCCGGCTGGTTAATTGCGATGGCCGAGCATGTGCAACGGCCGGAGGTGGGCGCCGTCGGCGCGCGTTTGTCGCGTCTTGACGGGAAGGTTGAACACGCCGGCATCGTCCTTGATTCCGACCGGATCGGCCTTAATGCGTTCCGCGGATTTCCAGTCGAAGAACCCGGCGCCTGTCGGCAGTTGCAGATCACGAGGAACTACAGCGCCGTTTCCGATGCTTGCCTGCTGACGCGGCGTGAAGTTTTCAAGGAAGTGGGCGGCTTCGACGCGGCCGTCGCTCCGTATAGCGATATCGATTTTTGCCTGAAACTTCGGCGCGCTGGATATCTGATCGTCTCCACTCCGTACGCGCGGCTTTCCTGCGAAGGGGCGCGCCGCAGGGAAGGCAATCCCGCTGCCGCGAAAATAATGAGGGAGAGGTGGAGTGACTGGTTGGAGAACGATCCTTATTATAATCAGCATCTGTCTCGCGAGGCAGACTTCTCGTTAGGCAAATGAGCAGCACGCCAAATTTGACGCTTCGCCTTTCAGGTCCTGTTTGTAGAATTCCCGGCCATTGATGAACGACGACTCACACGATCAACTCTGGCGTGGATTAACGCAGGAGGCGCGTACGGCGTTATACCAGCGCGAATACGCGGAAAAATCGCTCGACCGTAAGATGGCAGAGGGAGGAGTCGATGCCGGACAGTTGGCCAGCGCGGATCGAGAGAGCGAGGCGTTCCGCGACTCCTGGATTCCGGGAGTCGAGATTTTCGCTCGCCAAATTCACCCGCAGCGACACCGCGGCGTGTTCGGAGAATTGGCGCGACGTGATGAAGGCCTGCTCGCCCGGATCGGTTTTTGGCCGAAGCAATGGGCGGCGGCCCGGATGTTCACACATTCCGCCAAAGGCTTTCATGTTCATCCCACAGACGTCCCGAAGGGAACCGAACCGGCCGCCTGGTTCCAACGCATCTTCGTTGACGAACCGGATAATTTCCTGCTCCGACGCTACGATCACGAACAATGGGATGTCATGTTCTTTGTGCAGGGGTTGGCGGAGCTAATTCTGCGCGACGTTCGCGCGGGAATGCCCACTCGCACGATGCGGTTCTTTGCCGACGGCGATAACCGCCGCAGTGCGAACAATGTTGGCCTGGTCATCCCGGCTGGTGTGGCGCATGCGATTCGCGTCGAAGGCTCCGAAGATTTGATCATGGTATACGGCACGAGCGCAGCCTTTCAGCCGGAGTTTGAAGGTCGAATCGCGAGCGAAGTGGAAACAGCTGCCCTGCCCGCCTCGTGGCAGGCTTTCTTAGCCTGACGAGATTACCGGATGCGTGCGCGGGAATTCGATCCGGCGGAACCGGAGCTGATGGATCGCCCGCAGCCGGTCACTCCGGAATTGGAGGTCGACCTGCGCAATCTGCGCCAACTGAATCGCTATTTCGGCAGCTACTGCTTGGTGCGCCATTTTGCGTCGCAGTGGATTCGCGCAGGGGAAAACCTGCGGGTGCTCGATATGGCAACCGGATCGGGCGACATTCCGCGCCTGCTCATTGACCATGCGCGAACAGTGGGCGCTCGCGTGGAAGTAATCGCGATCGATCAACAGGCTTCGACCGTGGAAATCGCACGCCGATTGAGCACGGATTACCCCGAGATTCACTTCGAACAGGGAGACGTGTTTACGTTCGGAAAACCGGGCGACTTCGACCTCGTGCTCTGCTCGCTCGCACTGCACCACTTTTCAGAGGACGCCGCGATCCGTTTGCTGCGACGATGCCGCGCACTGTCGCGTCGCTTCGTGCTTGTGTCGGATCTGCGGCGCGGCTTTCTCGCCACGGTTGGGATTTATCTTTTGACACTGCTGGTTTACCGCGAGCGGATGACGCAAATCGATGGGCGCCTGTCGGCGCGCCGCGCATTCTCCTATTCCGAGATGCGGCAGCTGGCGGAGCGTGCCGGTTGGGGGAATTTTGGGCACAGAAACTTTCCGTTCGCGCGGCAGGCAGTATGGCTCGCGTCCCTTGTTCCCTGATGAAGGTTATCGAAACAATTCCGGAGGCGAGGCGGCAGATCGAGACGAGTGCAAGACCACGGGTTCTCGTGGCGACAATGGGGGCGTTCCACCGAGGCCACGTCGAGTTGTTCCGGCGTGCGCGCGAAGCTGCCGGTTCCGATGGCGAAGTGATCGCCAGCATTTTTGTTAACCCACTGCAATTCGAACCGGGCTCGGATTTCGAGAAATACCCCCGTCCAGAGGGGGCCGACGAGGAACTCTGCCGACAGGCTGGGGTAGATACAATTTTCCGCCCCACAAGCGCCGAAATGTACGCGCCCAACCGGTCCGTCTTCGTCGATGAGACAGCCCTCTCGACTGTGCTTTGCGGGCGATCGCGACCCGGACATTTCCGCGGAGTCTGCACGGTCGTGACGAAGCTTTTTCACGTGCTGAATCCGAATGCCGCCGTCTTTGGCGAAAAAGATTTTCAGCAGCTCGCGATCATCCGCCGAATGGTGCGAGATCTTGATTTTCAGATCGAGATTATCGGCGTGCCGACCGTGCGCGAAGATGACGGGCTGGCCTGCAGCTCGCGGAATCAATATCTCAATGCGGCGGAAAGGAATCAGGCGCCGGCGTTGCGAGCCGCTTTGCTGGTGGGTCGAGATGCAGTGCAAGCCGGCGAGCGTTCGACGGAACGCGTGGTCGAGTCCGTCCGCCGGCGCGTCGAGACTGCCTCGCTGGCGCGGATCGATTACTTGGCCGCGGTGGATGCCGACGACCTGCAGGCACGGGACACAATCGAGCAAAATGCGCTCATTGCCCTGGCCGTCTTCTTCGGGCAAACGCGCCTGATCGACAACATCCGGCTGCCATGAAACAATACGACTTCGTTGTCATCGGCAGCGGCATCGCAGGGCTGACGTTTGCGTTGAAGGCGGCGAAACATGGGTCTGTCGCTGTGATTACGAAGCGTAAGGGCGCCGATTCGAACACGGCCTGGGCGCAAGGCGGCGTCGCCTGCGTGACCAGTGACGAGGATTCGTTCGAATTGCATGTGCGCGACACGCTCGAGGCTGGCGCCGGGCTTTGTGATGAAGCGACCGTGCGCACCGTTGTGACAGAAGGTCCGGAGCGCATCCAGGAGCTGATCGCGTTCGGCCTGCGTTTCGACGAACGGAATAAGTCGGGGCATCGCGAGCTGGATCTCGGGCGCGAAGGTG
Source organism: Chthoniobacterales bacterium (assembly GCA_013697015.1). GTDB lineage: Bacteria > Verrucomicrobiota > Verrucomicrobiia > Chthoniobacterales > UBA10450 > JACCXL01. The sequence continues at coordinate 5,375 of JACCXL010000095.1, forward strand.
GACATTCGAAGCGCCGCGTTCTGCATGTGCAGGATGTCACCGGCCTCGAGATCGAGAAGACTCTGCTGCGCGAACTGGACCGCGCCGCGAACGTGGAGCTTCTCGAAAACCAGATGGCCGTCGACCTGATCACGGCCGGGAAGCTCGGATTCGCCGCCGAAGATCGTTGCCTCGGCGTTTATGTTTTGGAGGAGAAGACGGGGGCGGTCGAAACGATCCGGACGGACCGGCTCGTCCTGGCGACGGGTGGGTGCGGAAAGGTTTATCTTTATACGACCAATCCAGACATTGCGACCGGCGATGGTGTCGCCATGGCATGGCGTGCAGGAGCGGTGATCGCGAACATGGAATTCATCCAGTTCCATCCGACCTGTCTTTTTCATCCGAATGCAAAATCATTCCTCATCTCAGAAGCGGTGCGCGGTGAAGGCGGCGTTCTGCGAAATGAACGCGGCGAAGCCTTCATGGCACGCAACCACCCGCAGCGCGACCTCGCGCCGCGTGACATCGTCGCGCGCGCCATCGACGCGGAGATCAAGAGGTCTGGCGCGCACTGCGTTTTTCTCGATATCACGGACCGGTCTCCGGAGTTTCTGCGGGCACGGTTTCCGCACATCTACGAAACCTGCCTGCGCCTCGGGATCGACATGGCGAAGCAGCCGATCCCGGTTGTGCCTGCAGCGCATTACCAGTGCGGTGGAATTAAAACCGACGTCAACGGCACCACAACTCTGCCGGGCCTCTTCGCGATCGGCGAAGTCGGCTGCACCGGATTGCATCGGGCGAACCGGCTCGCCAGTAACTCGCTTCTCGAAGGATTGGTCGTAGCACATCGGGCTTGTGTGACGATGCTGCGCGATCAGCCGCCCACGCATCCGGCTCGTGACGTCGCCCTCCCGGAATGGAAATCGGGCGACGTGCAAAACGTGGATGAACTAGTGGTGATCTATCACAACTGGGGGGAAATCCGGCGGCTCATGTGGGACTACGTCGGCATCGTGCGAACGGACAAACGCCTGCAGCGTGCGAGCGCTCGTTTGCGGAACCTGCAGCGGGAGATCCGCGAATTTTACTGGAATTTCAAGATCACCGTCGACTTGTTGGAACTGCGGAATCTTGCGACGGTTGCGGCTCTGATCGTGGATTCGGCCTTGAGCCGGACAGAAAGTCGCGGCTTGCACTTCAACATGGAGCATCCAGAGTCAGCCAAGGAATCACCGCACGACACGTTGCTAAGCCGAAATTAGGAATAGATGCTGCTTTCTGAAGCTAGGGACGGACGGCAGCCTGAGAGGGAAACGACTTGCCGGAGGTTTGCTTTTCGAATAGAGACAAGGCCGGTTACGAGAACGATGAGACGATTTTTAGCATATGGGCTTCTCGTAACGCTTGGTGCAGGAGCGACTTACGCCCAATCGCCCTACGAGAGCGCCGGAGATTTTGCGAAGTACGCAATGAAACTGCGCGATCAGGCGATTCTTAAAGTCGAGCCGCAGGTTTTTATCCCCACGACCTCGAAGAGTTCAATGACGCGGTTTGCCTGGAAGGCCAGCATCGTGACGACTGTCTTCTGGATTGGCGAACAGCCAACGGCCAACAATCCGGTCCCGAACATAAAGAGTTCCTGGGATGCAGAATGGATCTCACATTACGGCGGGTTCGATACGCCCGACGCTTCCTCGCGGCGAAACTACATTCCGGTTTCTTTCGTGCCTCGTCAGAATCCGTTCTATTGCGCGCTGCCCTACAACGACGTAACCCATGGGCAGTTTAAACCCGAGGCAGCGTTGGTCATCCCGTGGTTCAAGCAGGCCTACACGCAGGCCGGCCACTCGGTTTGCAAGGATCGCTGGATAGCTATTCGCAAAGGGAATCGCACCTGTTATGCGCAGTGGGAAGATTGCGGGCCGTTTCGGACCGATCATTTTCAGTATGTCTTTCAAAACGAGCGACCGAAGCCGAATTTGAATCGCGGTGCCGGGCTCGATGTTTCTCCGGCGGTGCGTGATTATCTTGGCCTGCAACCGACCGATGTGACCGATTGGCAGTTTCTGGAGGTGCGCGACGTACCTGCCGGGCCGTGGCGTACCTACGGCGACAATAACCATTTCGTCCTCGCGAAGCGGCAGTCGGAACAGCGGCTGGCGCAGGAATCAACCGATAAGGCCAGGAAATAACATCCGGTCGGATGCGCGTTTGGTGTCTGCCGACGCCGCCTACTCGCCTCGCCCGAGGCGCCCCGCAAGCTGGATCAACGCGCCCTCAATCTCTTCGATTCTCTTTAGCATCGGTTCATACCGTTGCCGTTCTGCCGTGCAGAACGCGGCCAGCGGCTGAAACGTCTGTGCGACGTCCTGATAAAACAGTTGGATCGCGTGCTCCATTTGTCCCTCGATTGTTTGGACCAGCTCAGTCTGCTTCGCGGTCATCTGCTTCTCATAGACACCGAGAATTTTTCGTCGCTGACTGAAGGCCACGATTGTGCCGATGACCGCAGCAGAAGCGGCCAGCACGCCGGTGACGTCGGCGATCGCCGCACTGCTCATCGCCGCGATCAGGGCCACGATACCGCCAGCCGCGGCGACCCCCGCAGGCAAGCGGAGCCAGGTGGCGGTCTCGCGAAACATGCGAGCCAGTTGTTCTTCCGTGCCTTTTTCCGCCACCCGTTCCACGAGCGTCAATTGGACCGACTGGAGGATATCGCGGCGCTGCCGTGCAAAATCGGGAACGGTTTTGCCGACCCGGCTCTGCACGTCCGAGCCAAATCGCATTTCGATTGCATCATGTAGCTGCGGCCAAAGACTGCGCAGATCAGATTCGAGCAATTGCACCGCGTTTTCCACCTGGGGCTGAACCGTCTCACGGATCTTTAGTTCCACCTCCGTCTGAAACTCCCGTTGCCAGTCACCGCGACTCCAGACGAGTCGCCACGTTTTCCAAAAGGAGAGTTTCTCCTCCAGCAACTTAATCCCCTGTGTCGCCGCGCGCGCGCAAGCCTGTTCCACCCCGCGTAGAAAACCGGCAATCTGTCGCTGTGTCTGTTCCTTCCTTGCCTGCAGCAATTGCTCGAGACGAGCCAGGTTATCCTCGTCGCGCACAATCACGGCGAAGCTTCCTCGGATTTCGGCGGCAAGTTCGCCGAGGATCACGTGTGCTGTGCGGGCGGCTGATTGCAGCTTCAACACTCGCGCGCCCGAATCGGTGACCGTTCGATTGATCTGATCCTCCAGCGGACCGAACTCGCTTTCTTTCCAAAGCATCTCGTTCGGTGGCATCGATGTGCGCGCGGCCAGAGCTTTTCGCGCCGAGACCGCGAAAATGGGGGGCGAAAAACCAAGCTTTTGCAGGGCGGTATCCTGCAGGTGGCGCCGGATTACGTCGATCTCCGTCGGGTTGCGCAGATCCGCTTGTTGCAACACGAAGACTACATTTTTCAGCCATTTCTTCTGCACAAAATGCAGGAAATCCCAAGCCGATTGGGTCCAGGGATTCACGACAGAGAACACAAACAGTGCGAGATCGGCTCGCGGCACGAAGCCTTCCGTGATTTTCTGATGCTCCGGCACCATCGTGTTCGTGCCCGGGGTGTCGACGACGTTGAAGTTGCGCAAAAAGTCGATCGGCTGATAGCGCTCCGTCAATTGCGGCGACACTTCGATCGATTTTTCTTCGGCCCCATACTTAAAAATGTAGACGCGATCGGTCGCGGGCAGCACATCCACTTTGGCAAAAACTTGGCCGAAAAGTGCGTTCAACAACGACGATTTTCCCGCCTTCACTTCTCCGACCACAACGAAGAGTAATGGCTCGCGGATATCCGTCATCAAACCATGAATCGTGTCGAGCGAGGACGGATCGCGCCGCATCTCCGAGGCGAGCCGCAGCAGCCCGGTGAGCGCATTTTCCAACTCTGTCCGGAGATGCAGGTAACTATCGGCAATCATGCCGGCGACTAACCGTCTGGCGATTGGGCGGGCGCGGCGCCCATCGGTTGTGAATCAGCGGGTCGGGCTGGGTCCGGCGAAACTCCGAGGGATGGCACGTGGGCCGCCGGCGGCGAGGCGCTCGCCTTCGTTGGCATTGGTTTGGCCATGGCAATCAATTCGGAAACAGTTACGAATTTAAACCCTTTCGCTTGCAGTTGATCAAAAGTCGCTGGCATCGCCTCGATCGTGGGAGGGTGAATATCGTGCGCCAGGATAATCGAACCAGGCTTTGCCTCTCGCAAAATCCGGCTGCAAACGACTTTGGGCCCAGGCCGTTTCCAATCGAGCGGGTCAACGTCCCAGATAATGATTTTGTAACCGAATTCCTCGTGAATCCACCGCTTCTGGCGCGGTGTGACTGAACCGTAGGGCGGCCGCATCAGCATCGGATGAACGCCAATGGCAGCGACGATCGCATCGTCGGTTTTGCGCAGTTGCGCGCGCACCCCATCGTCGGAAATCTTACCGAGGTTTGGGTGCGACCACGAGTGATTTCCAATCTCGTGTCCGTCCCGCACAGCGCGCTTCAAGATCTCTGGATACTCGGCCGCATTCTGGCCGACGACGAAGAAGGTCGCCTTCATGTGATGCGCGGCCAGCAGATCGAGCAGCTTCGGTGTTAACGACGTGTGCGGGCCGTCATCGAAAGTCATCGCAACGTAAGGGCCGTCGACGTGCACGGAACTAAACGTGATTTGGGGAATGCTGGCGGGGTTAGGTTCAGAAGACTGGACCGACCTCGGCGGTGGCGCGTTCTCCTCTGCCGCCGCCAGCCCCACGGTCAGGAACCCAACGCCAAAGAGGAGGGCGGAGCGGAAAAACAAGGACATTCTTTGCGAGCTGGAGGGCGGGCGCCGAAACTTCGGTGTATCTAGCAGAGGCGCATCGCAACGCAAGACGGTGAATCTGCGGTATTTCGACGCGAGGCGGCCCCTGAAGTCACCGCCCGACCACATCGGGTGGCAACCATCTTGCTCCATCACTGGTGGGCGCGGTCCCTCCGGGTTGACCTTCCGCTTTTCCACATGAAAATCCTGCTAGTCGAAGATCACGAGGAGAGTCGTCGCAATTTGCGGCGGCTGATCGCACGTCGTGGTCATGAGGTGACTGCGGTGGGGAGCGCGGAGGAAGCCGCCACCGCCTTACAGGCCGAGAAGTTTCCCTTCCTGATTCTGGACTGGATGCTCCCTGGCAGGAGCGGCGTAGAGCTTTGCCGTGAATTGCGCGCGGCCGAGAACAGCGATGAGATGTTCATCCTGCTGGTCACAGCTCGCGCGGACACGGCGGATCTGCAGCGTGCGCTGGAAGCGGGCGCAAATGATTATCTGTCGAAGCCTTTGGATATCGAGTTGCTGAACGTCCGACTTTCCGTCGCCGAGCGGCAGATTCGGGAACTAGCGGAACGAAACCACGCGCGCGCGGCGTTGCAGGAATCCGCGCGCACGATGACGAACATCCTCGAGAATACAACGGATGGATTCTTCGCCGTCGATTACGCGTGGAAGTTCACCTATTTGAATCCCGAAGCGGAAATTTTGCTGGGCCGCGAGCGCAACGAACTCCTCGGCGACGAGTTGTGGGAGACGTTCCCGGCGCTGCTCGGCTCTCCCTTTGAAACGAATTACCGTCGCGTGATGAAAGAAGAAATCGCGCTGGAGTTCGAAGCGAGCGATTCGAACGGAAAGAACTGGTTCGAGGTACACGCCTACCCGAGCGGAGGCGGCATTTCCGTATTCTTCCGTGACATAACGGAGCGGAAGCGCACCGAGGAAGAGCGCCTCACGACCAGCAAACTCGAATCGCTCGGAACGCTCGCGGGCGGCATCGCTCATGATTTGAATAATATTTTGACCGTCATTTCGGGAAATATCGGTCTGGCCCAATTGGAGGCGCCTGCGGACTCCGGCAGTCTCCTTTCCTTTTTATCGAAGGCGGGACAGGCCGCGCAGCACGCGGCGCATCTCTCCAGTCAGCTCCTCACGTTTTCGAAGGGCGGCGCGCCGCTCAAAAAAGTTGTTTCCATGGCCGAATTGCTCGAGCAGGCGACCGAGTTTTCGCTTTACGGTTCAAATCTGCGTTCCGATATCGACATTCCCTCCGACCTTTGGAAAGCGGAGGTGGACGGCGGCCAGATCGAACAGGTTTTGAGCGCACTGCTCCTGAACGCCCGCGAAGCGATGCCGCATGGCGGGACAGTTTCAATCAAGGCGGCCAACGTGGAACTGGAGGAGCGGGCCGGCGCACTTCTTCCGGCGGGACGGTTTATCAAGGTGACCGTGACCGATGCGGGCTACGGCGTGCCCGAAGAGCTCACGACGAAAATCTTCGATCCATATTTTACAACCAAACCGACCGGGAGCGGACTGGGATTGGCCATCAGCTATTCCATCGTCAAAAAGCATGGCGGCCTGTTGCAGTTGGAATCAACGGGACCGGAAGGTTCGGTCTTCGCTTTTTATGTTCCGGCCAGCGATGAGAAATTGGTCGCGCCTGATCATCGGATCGCCGATCGGACTTTCCACTTCAATCATCAGCGTGTTTTGGTGATGGATGACGAAGCGGCTATTCGTGAACTCACCTCACAATTGCTCAGCACGCTCGGCTACGAAGTGACTGCAGTTCCTGATGGGAGCGAGGCAGTGCGCCTCTACGAACGGGCGCTGCGACGAGGGGAAAATTTTCAGGCCGTTATTCTCGACGCGACGGTGCGTGGCGGCATGGGCGGGCTTGCCACGATCGAGCGTCTGCGCGGCATGGACCCGCAGGTGAATGCGATTATTTGCAGCGGCTACTCCGATGAAGCCGCACTTTCGGAGTTTCTCGACTACGGGTTTCGCGGAGCTTTGCCAAAGCCTTTCACGCGTCGCGAACTGGCCGATGCGCTGCAGCGGGCGTTCGAAGCCGGCAAAGTGAACTAACGGTGCGGTCGCGCCGCGCGGGGCGCTCAGCCTTTGCGGATCTTCTCGAGCTCTGCGATGAAAGCTTCGGGGCCGCCTGGCATGTAGCCAAGTTCACCGACTTTCTGGCCGTCGCCGTTCAGCACAACGATCGTCGGGAAACCTTCAACCTGATAGTGCTGCGCGAGCTCCTCGTTCTGCTGCTGCATACCGGCGTTCAGTTTCTTCTGCCGGGGAAAATCAACTTCCAGCAAAACCAGATTCTTTGTCGCGTAATCCTTGAACTCCGGCTTCGAGAAGACTTCCCGATTCAGCTTGATGCACCAGCCGCACCAATCGGAACCGGTGAAGTCAACCAGCAGAAGCTTGCTGCCTGTTTTTGCTTCTTGTTGGGCCCGCTTGAAGTCCGTCAGCCACGTCACGTCCGCGCGAGCGCTGGAGGCAAAGATTGCGAGAAGCGCGGCGGCGATGGTTGCAAACCGAAGTCCGAAGATTTTCACAGGGTGAGCTTCCGGCATGGTTTACGCCTACGCAAGCTCTCGCGTCTCGACCGGCGCGGGGGCAGAGCGTCTGTACAGAGCTAGCCCGGCGAGGAGGCGCCGGGCTAAACCGAATAGGTAAGATTGCGTTACTTTATGTGACCGGACACGAGCTTCGTCATCTCGAACATGCTAACCTGGCTTTTGCCGTTAAAGACTGGCTTAAGCGAGTCGTCGGCATTGATCATGGTGCGCTTCTTTTTGTCCTGGCACCCGTTTTTCTTGATGTAATCCCAGAGCTTCTTCGTCAGCTCGGAGCGCGGGAGTGGTTTAGAACCAACGATCGCGGAAAGTTTCTCGTCGGGCTGCACCGGTCGCATAAAGGCGGCATTCGGTTTGCGTTTGGAAGGACTCTTTTTGGCTTTGGTTTTCGGCATAGACGCTGATTAATCGTTCGCTCGTGCGAGAGCAATAATAATTTTCACACTGCAACTTTGACCTAACTGGCACGCCGGACCGCCAGCGCCGCCATGTCGTCAGCGCGGGGTTGGCCCGAATCGCCAATCGCGGCGGATTTCACAACGCGCATGAGCAGCGCTTGCGCCGATTTTTCCGGCGGCGCCAACATGTCAGCGAGTTTCGCCGGAGTCATGCGCTGGTTGGTCCCTGGAAGGGCGCCGAGCAGGCCGTCCGTATACAATAAGAACGCGTCTCCCCGCTCGAGATTCACGGAAAGTTCCGCGAACTGCGGCTGCTCCACCAAACCGAGCGGCGGGGCCAGAGAGACTACCGACTCGGATGTGCCATCGCGCCTCGCGACCAGTAGCGGAGGATGTCCGGCACCTACGACGCACGCACGTCCGGTTCCCGGCTCCACGGCCACGCACATCGCAGTCATAAAAGAGCGCGCGCCGAAGATGCTGCGGAAATCATCGTTGACCGCTTTCATGATTTCGGCTGGATCACTATTTTCGGCGCTGCCGTGGTGAAAAAGCAGCTTCGCCAAAGTCGTGATCAAGGCGGCCGCGGCGCCATGACCGGTGGCGTCGGCGATCCAAAAAAGAGTGCGGCCATCAGCCATGCGCAGCCAACCATAGATATCGCCTCCGACCTGGATGACGGGCTGATAAACGGCGGCGATGTCCCACCCTGGTAAGACGGGCGGCTTCTGCGGAATCAATGATTGTTGGGTGAGGCGAGCGGCGGCGAGATCGCGCTCGAGATTATGCCGCCATGCTTCCAACTCATCGTTTTGCTGCTGAAGCTGACCGCGCATCAAGCGTAGCCGCAGTTGCGTTTCGATCCGGGCGCGCAGCACGGCCGGATTGATCGGCTTTGTCACAAAATCATCTGCTCCGGCCTCCAGGCAGAGCACCTCGCTTTCTGCACCGCCATGGCCGGTCAGCATGATCGCTGGCAACTGGGCGATCGCAGGATTCGAATCCGCGCGTAAGCGCTCCAGGACTTCAGCGCCGTTCAGGCGCGGCATGTCAAAATCGAGCAGCAGCAACGACGGGGGATCCGCGTGGAGCAATTCGAGCGTTTGAATTCCGTCGCTCGATTCCCGACAAGTATATCCCGCCATCGAGAGCGTCCGGATGAGCAAGCGGCGACTCGTCGGATCGTCGTCCGCCACGAGAATCTGGTCGGTTTTAGAGATGGCCATCGCGGTCATTTGTGAATCGGAAATGACAACGCGCCAAATCCTATTTTTTCGCCGGGTGTGCAATGCATCGCATCGGGATGGGAACTTGGATCGGAGTGCACGCGGCTCGCGTGCCGGTTCGGCGGCTCGCCGAAACGCGTCCAGCAGGGCAGAGGATGGTGGCGAAGACGAGGTCGCCTTCGCCAGCACGCGGACCGCGTGCGCTGCCCAGCATTTGCAATCGGGCGTTCCCAATCCTGCGAAAACCGGGCCGGCTAAGGTCCGCTGACTCTCTTGTCGGTCACAATCGCCAAATAGCGATTGTCAGTCTCGGGACTTTGAATTAGAACGTTCGCACACCCGTCGAATTCCCTCTTTATGAAATTCTCGATCTCGCTCGCCCTGCTCGGCGCCTTCCTTTTCTCTTCGTGCACCGATTTCGATGAGCCGCCCGCCCGCACGCGGCGTGTTGCGCGCTATCCGCAACAGGCTCCACCCCCCCCCCAGCCGCAATACCCGCCCGATCAGCAACCATTTAGTGAAGGCGCTGTGGTTCCGCCGGGGCCTATCACTGCGCCAGAAACCGGCGCGCGCGAAGAGAGTTCCGCGCCGATCGCGGCTCCCGAGAAGATCGTCAAAGGCGATTACCCCTACGGCGTGCCCGTGCCTGGGAAACCGGGTTTTGTGAAGTCCCCATTCTCGCCGGACAAACTGACGGATGTGCGCGGAATTCCACCGGGCACTCCCGTCAAAGATCCGTACACGGATAAGGTTTTCCTCGTCCCGTAGCGTCTCGTCCTGAGGCTCGCCAACGCTCGTTCGGCGATCTGTCGCGGTGCGCTGCGGAGGCTGGACAAGCTATTTGGATGTCCGATGCTGACAGCCGCGCGCGACTTGAGTCGCAGCTCCAGCTTCGACGAAACAATTAAGCGATATGGAACTTCGGGTAAAACGTGCGCCCCGTATCGACGCTGAAATCACAGTTCCGGGTGATAAGAGCATTTCGCACCGCGCCGTTATCATCGCCGCGCTCTCGAACGGGGTTTGCACGCTGACCGGATTTTTGCCGAGTGAAACGTGCATGCTGACCGTGCAGGCGCTGCGCGCGCTCGGGATAAAAATCGAGCAACCGGAGCCGGAGATGCTCATCGTTCACGGTAACAGGCGTCAGCTCACTGCGCCTCGCGCGGAAATCAATTGCGGGAATTCCGCGACCACGATGCGTCTCCTCGCCGGATTATTAGCCGGACAGGGCTTTGACAGCCGGCTGGTCGGAGGTGCCGGTCTCTCGACGCGACCGATGGATCGCGTGATCACTCCGTTGCAGCAAATGGGCGCGAACATCGTCGCCGAAGGTCCTAACAACACCGCACCCCTGCGCATCCAACGCGCGCAACTCGACGGTATTCAATACCGCTCGCCGATCGCAAGTTCGCAGGTGAAGAGTGCGGTGCTCCTGGCTGGCCTGTTCGCCAAAGGTAAAACGACGGTGGAGGACGCCGGAATCACCCGCAACCACACCGAACTGATGTTGAATTACTTTCTCGTGCGCACGGTGAAGGAAGAACGCGGCGCCATCGGGATCTTTGGCGAACAGGTTCCCGAATCGCGCGATTTCACGATTCCGGGCGACATTTCCTCCGCCGCTTTCTGGCTCGTGGCGGCGGCCGCGCAACCGGGCGGACACCTTCTGGTCCGCCATTCTGGCTTGAACGACACGCGCACAGCTTTCCTAGGCGTGCTCATCAGGATGGGCGCGCAAGTCCGTGAAGCCGTCGAAGACGTAGATCAAATCGAACCGCGTGGGACCGTGGAGATCACTGGTGCGCCGCTCAAAGGCACCGTGATTCAGGGGCGGGAAATACCGCAGTTGATCGACGAATTGCCGATTTTGGCGGTAGCTGGCGCGCTCGCGAGCGGCACCACCATCATCCGTCATGCGCAGGAATTGCGCGTGAAGGAGACGGATCGGATCGCCGCTCTCGCGCACAATCTACGCGTCATGGGCGCGCAGGTGATTGAGTTAAATGATGGCCTCGAGATCCATGGCCGCTCCCCTCTGCGCGGAGGCCGCATCGCCAGTTTCGGCGATCACCGAATCGCAATGGCGTTTGCGGTGGCGGCCTTGTTCGCAGACGGCGAGACGGTGATCCAGGATGCGGACTGCATCCGTGAGTCATATCCAGGTTTCGAAAAAGCTCTGGATGAGATAATGAATCCGAAGCGCATGCGGGCGAGCACCCCGGTCATCGGTTCACTCTCTCCGGCGCGCGGTGAAGAAGACGAAGAATAAGCGCTCGTATTGCGCAACGATTTCCCGCATTCATGAAAGCGATCGCCGGTCATTGCGTCATCACGATCGATGGACCGGCTGCTTCCGGCAAGAGCAGTGTCGCGCGTGAACTCGCGCGGCGCCTGCAGTTCGTTTACGTAAATTCGGGGGCGATGTATCGCGCCATGACCTGGCACATCCTGCAGAATCCTGGTGCCCTGCAGGATCCAGCAGCGATCGCTGCGGCAGCCGAGGCGGCCGAGATCGTGTGTGATCTGGATCAAGATCAATCGCGGATCAGGATCAATGCCATCGATTCGGCGGAGCATTTGCGCGATCCGGCGGTGAATGAAGCTGTCTCAGTCGTGAGCGGTGTTCCCCGCGTGCGCGAGATCCTGGTGGAGAAGATGCGCGCCTACGCAGCCCAACACGATCTGGTGATGGAAGGACGCGATATCGGATCGGTCGTCTTCCCATCGACTCCTTTTAAATTTTATATTGATGCCTCGCCGGAGGTGCGGTTCCGGCGTCGAGCCGCGGAAGGTCAGCGCGACCAGATTGCGGCGCGCGATGAAGCCGATTCTTCGCGGCCAGCGTCACCTCTGGTGATCGCTCCCGACGCCTATGTGATCGACAGTTCGGAGATGTCGATCGACCAGGTGGTCTCGGAAGTAATGGAGCGCCTTCGGATGAGCGGAACGCCGGTCGCGCGGATATTGTGATGGGAGCGGCCAGGCGTCCCGCGCTCCGCGCGCAGTTGATTGGTTTGCCTAACGAGTGAATTTCTACTACTGGCTCGGCTACAATCTCGCGCGCTTGATCGGGTGGCTCTGCTTTGGCCTCCGCATCCTGCATCGCGAACGGATGATCGAATCCGGACCGGTGATTCTGGCGATGAATCATCAAAGCTACCTCGATCCACCGTTCGCCGGCATTTGCACCCGCCGGGCGATCTTTTTTCTGACGCGCCGGACCTTGCTCGACGTGCCAGTGCTCGGTTGGCTGCTCCCAAAGCTGAATGTGATTCCAGTCGACCAGGAAGGAAGCGATCGCAGCGCACTGAAGGCGCTCATCCGCATCCTGAAGGCGGGCGAAGGAACGTTGGTGTTTCCCGAAGGCGCGCGGACCCTCGACGGAAATCTGCACCCGGCTTCTCCTGGGGTCGGCTTGGTTATCGCAAAGACGCTTGCTCCGGTCGTGCCGATGCGAATTTTCGGCGCGCATGAGGCTTGGCCGCCAAATGGCGGACGCTTGCGCTTTTCCCGTATCACGATCGCGATCGGCGAACCGATCTATTTCTCCGCGACTGATCTCCAGCCGCCGGGAAAGGAGCTGTATCAACGCCTGAGCCAGCGCGTAATGAACGCGATTGCTGCGCTGCAGCCGGAGTGAATGGCAGGTGATCTTGCATGCAAAATCTGGTAGGGCATACTGCACGCGTGGGTGCCTTGCAATCGCCGCCGCCGCCATCGCGAGCGCCACTTCGCGGTCTTCAGTTGATGGCGATTATCGTGGTGGTGCTGGGATTAGTGGCACTCTACGCGAACTGGCAACGGTTCCAGCGCGAGAGGATCGAAACGGTGATTGTTTCCCGACCGCCGACGCCTGCGCCTGAGGCTTCGGCTGCCCAACCGTAGCAAAGTCGCCGGTTAGTGAGGCGGCCCTCGGCGGGCGCGCTTCCGAATAAAGGCTGATAAAGCCGGTCTAAGTTCATGATGAAAAAATGTCTCTTCCTGGCCGCTATCGCAGCCCTCGCATTCTATACGTCTTGCAGTAAGCAGGATTCTGACGCAGAACGAAACGCGCAAGTCGAACGCGAAGTGCAGCAGCGTCTCGCGGCCGAACATCAGGCTCAGGAGCAGGAGAGACTCGCGCAACAGCAGACGGATCTGGACGTCCGGGAGAAAGCGCTCGCAGGCAAAGAGACGGTTGCGACCTCACGTATCTTCCCGAACCCGCCGTCGGACACGAACGGAAGTGAACGGACCGCGCGCGGATCGAGTCGCCGCCGTCCGCCGACGCGCTCCTACGGCCTATTCTACACTAAACTGGAACCGTACGGAGACTGGCATGAAACGGCCAATTACGGCTACGTCTGGCAGCCGCGCGAGGCGGAGCAATCCCGCACCTGGCGCCCCTACACCGACGGCCACTGGGTTTACACAGATGCGGGATGGACCTGGATTTCGGACGAGCCGCACGGCTGGGCGACCTATCATTACGGACGCTGGACGCGGCTGCGAAACGTGGGCTGGGTGTGGGTGCCCGGGGACGAATGGGCGCCGGCTTGGGTTTCCTGGAGAACGAGCAATGAATATGTCGGTTGGGCTCCATTGCCGCCCGACGCTGAGTTCGATCGGAATGTGGGCATAAAAAAATGGGCGGATAATTACTACGACATCGGACCGGAGCAGTACGCGTTCGTTACGGTGCGCGAACTGGGAGCACCACGGCTGGAGCGGGCCGTCCTTCCGGCGGAACAAAACGTTACGATCGTGAACCAGACGACGAACGTGACCAACATCACCTACAACAACACGACGGTCGTGAACGAAGGTCCCAGCTACGAGGAATTCCGTTCCCGCAGTCAACAGCCGATCGGGCGATACCGGCTTGAGCGTCGCACGGAAGTGAACGTGGATGTGCCGCGGCCTGTGGTGCGCGGCGGATCCATCGAGATCGCGATGCCAGCTCTGCCGGTCGCCCAACCCGCGGAGCGCCCGCGGAATCTAAAAGGTGTCATCGCCCAGGCTGTGGTGGATTACTCGTCGGGTGTAGCCGTCGATCGAAACGAAGTGGAAAAAGCGCGTGCGAAGATGAAAGCAGAGGCGACGCCGCCGCCCGACGTGCCGCCGAAGGCAGAAGTGCGCGCGACAGCTGCCACTGAATCGAGCGCTGCATCAACTAGCAGTGCGCCTCCGCCCGTGAGAAGGACGGAAACGTCATCGGCAGCTCCGACGCCTCTGGGTGTGGCCATGCCATCTGCAACGGCTAGCGTCAGCGCAACTCCACCGCTACGTCGTTTGCCTGGGGTCGGCGCGAGCGTGTCGCCAACAGCGAGCGTAAGTCCACGGCCGAGCGCGACCAGGTCGCCCGAGATTACGCCTTCCGAAAGCTCGACGGCGTCCCCCGCGTCTACTGAGCTGCCCAGTGTGAGCGCTTCTCCGAGCGCCAGTCTCACCATGACTGCGTCCCCTTCGTCATCGATTTATCCTTTGGCGACTCCAGGTGCAAGGACGGCGAGCTCCGTGATTAATTCGTTAGGCGAGAGGCGTCGACCCAAGGCCGAAAAACGCGAATGGGAAGCGCAGCAGCGAGCCCAACGTCGCCAGCAGAATCGCGCTTTCGAAGATCTGCAACGCGCTGAGCAACTGCGTCAGCGGGAGGAGGGACAAAGCTCGCCGGCCGCTGGCGCACAGCGTGCCGCCTCGCTTTCGCCCGGCCCGATAATCCTGCCGTCTACTTCTTCAACTCAGAGATCGCCTGGCCGCCTGCTGCAGCCGTTGCCAATCGGCATTCTTCCCGCTCACGAACCGACGACTGCTCCTTCGCCGAACGACACAGCGAACATTCTTCCTGCCCCGACTCTCAAGCCGAGCGCAAGTCCCGCCCCAAACACTTCGGCTTCCGTTTCGATGGCGCCTTCTGTGAGCGCATCAAGTGCGGCGGAGATTACGGACAAAAAATCGCGTAAGCTGAACAAGCGATTGCGGGATGCGGCAGTGCCGGCGGAAACCGCCATAAGTCCCGTTCCCAGCGCCACTCCGGAATAGTGCGCTATTTCGCGCTCTCCTCAGCTCGCGGCGGCGCGATCTCTCCTTGCGGCCGCGCGAGCTTGCGCGCGTAATCGAGGGTGTCTATCGCATCGACGGTTTTGTCGCGGCGAATCACTTTGATCCGCGGAAAGCGAAGCGCCAACCCGCTTTCGTGCCGGGTACTCGGTTGGATCGAATCGAAAGCAATCTCCAGCACAACGTTCGGCCTCACTTCCCGATAGCGGCCGTGGTCCGCGACGGTGTTTTGTTTGAAATGGTCGGTCAGTTCCGCGATCTCCACGTCGGTCAGGCCGCTATAGGCTTTGCCGATGGTCGCGAGCTGCCCGGTTGTCTCGTCGCGCACCGCAAACGTGTAATCGCTCAGCACGTGATTGCGCTTTCCGTGTCCGAGCTCGGCTGCCACGACCACGACGTCAAGCGTGGCCAGCTCCTTCTTGAGCTTGAACCAGAACATCCCGCGACGTCCTGGCGAATACAGACTTTCGGGATCTTTCACCATCAAACCTTCGTTGAGGCGGCGTCGTGCGTGAGAGAAATGGTCTTCAATCTCAGCGGCGTTATGCGCGGGAGAGACATCCGCCACCTGAAATTGCGAAGGCATTTGCAACGTCCGCAGCGCTTCGCGCCTTTCGCGCAGAGGCGTCTTCAGCAACGAGTGGCCATCGACCCACAGCAGATCGAACGCAACGAATACGACGGGCACGTCGGCCGAGGCAGTGGTAAACAAATCCGCTCCATCGCTTTTCCGCCCCAGTCGCTTTTGGAGATCGAAAAAGGTGAGCCTTTTACCGTGTTCGAACGCCATGATTTCCCCGTCGAGAATAATTTCTTTTTCGAAATCGAGCGCGCGCGCAGCCAGCTCGGAAAATTGCTCGGTAATCCGTCGCAGATCCCGCGAAAATATTTCAACGCGATCAGAGCCCCGATGCAGCTGCGCACGAATGCCGTCGAATTTGTCCTCCACGTAAACGGTGATGTCACCCGTCGCTGGCGAGCTCGCGAACCGCGACCAGATCGCTTCCGCGGTCGGTTCCGGGCTGGCGAGCATGCTCTTGATCGGTCGAAATAATGAGAGCTCGGCGCGATTCAGTTTGTTTCGGGAGGCGAGGGCCGCCGCCTCGCCCACGTCGCCCAGCAGCATGTTCGCTTCCTTGACGTCATCGATCGCCGCTCCGAAAGCAGTGGCAACTGCTTCCTCGACCAAACCTTCACGCAGCCCGATGCGCAAATCGCCGGTCAAAACTTTCACCAAATACTGGCCCTCGCGCGCGGAGAGCCGGGCGAGACGAGCTTGTAGCAACTCTGTCTTCGCCACTGGACCGCGTGTTTTTTGCAGTTCGTCGAAGAACCGGCGCGACTCCATCAGGCTGAATGGTTCGGGATTGGTGCGGCCGTCGAGCGCTTCGAAGGCAGATTTGCCGGCATCTCCGTGACTGCTGGCGATGCGGTTGAACTCCGCCTGCGCCAGTTTCGTCGCGCCCAGCAACGCGCGGAAAATGACGGACCAACCAACCTGCAACGTGCGTAAATCGCTCTGCGGAAAGGCGCGTCCTGTCAGGTAGGTTGCGGCAATCCGGAGCCGCGTTTCGTCGAGTGGGCGAAGATAATTGGCGAGCTGCCGGACCTTCTCCAACTTCCCGGGCGTGCGCGCGATCGTTTCTCCCAACTGCGCAAACGTGCAAAACTCGGAATCGACTTCATGTTTTTCGGCGCTTGCACGAACAGGTTCGGCCGAGGCACGAAACGTTCCGAGCGTCAGTTCGAGTTGGTTTTGCGCACTGAGAGCCCATGCTTCCACTCCGCGGTCGCGAAGATCGCGGGCGAATTCGGCGGCAAATCCGTGGAGTGTTAGCACTCGTTTGGGCTGCGTCAGCTCGACGTAGCGGAGCAGATCTGTGTAATCCGCATGGTCGGAGAGAGGAAAAGCAGCGTCCACCTGATAGCGATAGACGGCGTTCGGATCGATTGCCCAGCCGCTGATCATGGCGACACGCTTTGGCTGAATTTTCTCCAGCATGCGCGATCGATTCGCGCTCGGCGGACAAATGAGGACTTTGCCCACGACTTCGCTCGGATTATATCGTTCGTAGCGGCAGAAGGACTGCCCGAATTGCTCGTAGATTTTGGTCATGCGAAAGGCGGAACCGTGGAGCATCGGGGTCAAGTTTGCCTGGCCGAGCGCGCATAAAATTTCCTGTGCTTTGCCTAACGAGTAACCCAGCAGAATCGGCACCGCCCCCTCTTCGAGCGCGTCGCGCGCAAAAGCGACAATTTGTGCAATGACCTCTTCTGTCGGCGGCAACCGGTAGCGCGGCAGGCCGTAGGTGGTTTCCATGACGAGGGTCTCGGCCTGTGTCCACTCGGCTCGCTCTGCGGAAAGTCCGGGACGCAGCTTGAAGTCGCCCGTGTAAAGGAGGGAGCCGCCCTCGCTTTGCAGAAACAGCTGCGCCGAACCGAAGATGTGTCCAGCCGGCAGGAGCGTAAGATCCAGCCCACGCAAGTTGGTGCGTTGTCCAAAAGGAACGATCAGCTCGTGACGCGCTCCTGGTAGCCGGGCCTGCATGAGCCGCGCGGTGCGCTCCGAAACGATGATTTCATCGTGCGGCGCGATGTGATCGCTGTGCGCGTGCGAGACGAACGCCAAACTCTTGCGGTCCCACGGGTCGAGCCAGAGATTTTGCCGCGGCAGATAAATCCCGCGTTCATAACGCACTTCAATCACAGCAAAAAATACGCGCGGAGGGCGAGGAGCGAAACCGCCAAAGGCTGCGCTATCCGGTGAACGGATTGACACGCCTCACCAGACCCGTTTTGATGGGCGCGATGGATCGAATGGTGCGCGTCGTTCTTTTGTTGCTCTGTCTCGCCGCGCCGGCGCAGGGCGTTGATCGGACGATTGTTTTGTCAAAGGTAAACGCGCTGCCGATGGCATTGAGCCATGATTTTGAGTTCCGCAAAACCAAGATATATCTCCTCACGCGACAGCCGACGAAAACCGAAACATTGAAGCCTCACGAGGGCGTCGGCAAAGTGAGCAAGAGCTCCGGCGGGCAGAATGCTTCCGTTAATTTTGAGCGACAGTATCGGATGTTTGGCGCTGTCACTGCGCTAGACCAGAGGCAGCGCTCAGGTCAGTACTTCGACTTTTTCTGGCGCGCTCATCGTCCCGCCGACGTGACGGTTCGCTTCGAATACCGGCAGGAGAAGCTGCGCGCATTTGCACAGGCGCGCGAGCTTTCCTATCCACGCACGCACGGCACGCAGAAGTCTGAATTCGCGATCGTGGGAGACGATTACTTCGACGACGGGCGCGTTATCGCCTGGCGTTGTCTACTGATCGAAAGCGGCCGAATCGTGGCGGAGAACCGATCTTATCTTTGGGAAAAATAAGCTCCGAATACGTTGCTAAGTGGCTCAGGGAACGTGATTTCGAAATCGCCGCATGGTGGTCGACGAAAAGGGGCGTCAGGTTTGACACTGAGAGCCGTGACCTTATAGTTTTTTAGTCAGTTGTGGAGTCATCGATTCAAGTAGGGGTAAATGGGCCGGCCGTCTGGGTAAGAGTAGAAGGCAAAGGGAGCTTCCTCAACAGTGGCAACTTCAAGGAGTTTGCCCGCGAGATGGTCAACCGCGGCTATCGGGAATTCGTCGTCGATTTGGAAAATTGCGTGATGATGGATTCCACTTTCATGGGGACTCTGGCCGGCGTCGCGCTGCGCCTGAAAGAACTGGGGCAGGGGAATCTGCACGTGGTTCATTGTCGCCAGCGCAGCCGCGAGCTGTTGTCCGGGCTCGGCCTTGATCAGATTTTCGACATTCATGCGAATGGCAGTGCTGCGCCTGAATGTGAATTGTTAAAAAATCAACCGAAGCCCGCTTCCTCCGAAGGCGAGAAAGAGGAACGCGCGAAGGAAATGCTAGATGCGCATGAGGCCTTGTGCGAAGCAGCGCCAGAAAATCTCGCTCGGTTTAAAGACGTTCTCGATTTCCTTAAGCAAGATTTGCGTCACGAGACAGCGTCGAAGTAGTCCGGTCGCCGGCGCTATGCTTTTCGTGTTCTTCGGACTGCTGCTCGCGTCTGTGGCGGGCTGGCTCTTTACCTGGCAACTGCAAGCGCGCCGAATTCGGCAGCTCGAGCTCTCCAAAGAGGAAATCCAAGTCGAGGAAACGCTCGTCTTCGATTTTCTGCACGGTCTCGGAGAAGCGTTCACGGAAACTATCCGCGCCGCGGATTTGCATCGATTGATCGTGGAAGGCGCCACGCGCATCCTCGATGCGCACGGCGGCGCGCTCTACATGATGGAACGGGCGGGCGGTAGGCTGGCGCCGGCATTTATTTCGAAAGGTTGTCCGCCCC
>JACCXL010000098.1 GCA_013697015.1 Chthoniobacterales bacterium
AACGAACGCAAGGTGCATTCGCGCCGTCTCTTCCGAAAAATCTGTGAAAATCTGTGCAATCTGTGGATAAGCTTCCCCCTCATGCGCCGCTGCGGTTTTCGACACGAACGACGACTCCGGGCGCTCGGCATTTCCAGCATCGCGGGTCTCGATGAGGCTGGACGCGGCGCACTTGCCGGACCTGTCGTGGCCGCTGCGGTCGTTCTGTTCGGAAAATTCCGTCACCGCCGCCTGAACGATTCCAAGCAGCTCCTCCCCGAACGGCGAGAGGAGATTTATCAGGAATTGGTCGCGGACGAGCGAATCAGCTGGGCCGTTGGCGTTGTCGATGCAGCGGAAATCGATCGCATCAATATTCTTCGCGCGACCCACGAGGCGATGCGAATAGCGATCACTGCCCTCGCTGCGACACCAGATCACGTCTTGATCGACGGCCTGCCCGTCTTTCCATTCCCCCTGCCGCAAACTGCGATCATTGATGGCGACTGTTTCAGCCTCACCATCGCGGCGGCGAGTGTGATTGCCAAAGTCACGCGCGACGCGATGATGCGTGAATTCTGCGCGCGTTTTCCCGAATACTGCTTCAGTCAGCACAAAGGCTACGGCACCGAGTTGCACCTCACTAAATTGCATGAGCACGGGCCTTGTCCGATCCATCGCCGGTCTTTCGAGCCGGTGGCGCAGCCGCTTTTGGCGTTCGCGTCCTGAACACCTCGAACGCGGCGCGCGCGGCGAGAAGCTGGCCGAGAAATTCCTCCGCCGTACCGGCTACAAAATCCTCTATCGGAATTTTCGTGGTCGCAGCGGCGGCGAAATCGATCTCGTTTGCCGCGACGAAGACACGCTCGTTTTCGTAGAAGTGAAAACGCGCACCCGGGAAGATTTCGGGCGGCCGCTGGACGCTGTCGGACGTGAGAAGCAGAAGCGCATCGCGCGAGGCGGGCTCGCCTGGCTGCGGTTACTGGATAATCCCGACATTCTGTTTCGCTTCGATGTCGTCGAAGTCGTGATGGCGGATCAGATCGAACCGAGATTCGAACTTATTCGCGACGCGTTTCCGCTGCCTGAGCCATACATTTATTAACGGAAACATTGCCACACACTGGCCAGTGCAATTTACGATCAAGCGGGTAGGGCAAAGGGGAAGCACGAACTGAACGGGAAGGCGAATTGCCGCGCACCACACTTGGTCTCGACGCCTATTTGCGGTTTTACCGCAATCCGCTCATGAAACTGCCTCCTCTCCGTTGGTAATTGCGACCGTGCTCGTTGTGACCGGATGCGCCTCGCAAACCACCACGGAGAACTCACACAGAGAAATTAAGTCAGCAGATTCACCTGGCGGCGCGCCCGTGCTGCACAAGGTCGGTTCGCACGGCTAGTGAGTTCGCGGGCGAACGTTGGCAGCATCACGCCAGCAATTCGTAGGAGAGAACGCTAAGGCAGTAGATTGCCGCGGTTTCGACTCGGAGAACGATCGGGCCGAGGGTAATCGGGCGGCAGCCGTGGGCCCGCGCCAGATTCAATTCTGCGGGAGTGAAGTCGCCTTCGGGGCCGATGAGCATCAGGACACTTACGGGAACGCCTCCGGCATGTTCCGGCGCATATTCCGCCAGAAGTTTTTTCAAATGTACCGCATCCGATTGCAGCGATGCGATCAGTCGAAGATCGAAGCATGCCGTGGCGGGGAAAAATTGCGCGAGCGGCTGAGGGGGCTGCACTTGCGGCAGCCAATTTTGCCCGCATTGTTTGGCGGCTTCGATCGCAGCACTCTGCCATTTGTCTCGTTTCTGTGCGGCCTCTTCGGCATCGAGCCGGACGATCGTTCGGTCGGAAATGATCGGGGCGATTTCAGCGGCCCCTATCTCAACCGCCTTTTGCACGATCAGGTCCATTTGCTTCCCTTTGGGGATCGCCTGGCCCAGCGTTATCCGACAGCGGAGGGGTGGTGTGGTCGCCTCGTGCAGTTTCTTGAGGTAAATCCCGGAGCCGGAGATAGTTGTGATTTCGGCGGTGATCTCATGGCCGCGGCCATTGAAGACGACGAGTCTCTCGCCCTCTTTCATCCGCAAAACGTTCCGGCAGTGATGCGCTTCCGAGCCCGCGAGGGCCAGGGGGCCCGTGTCCCACTCGTTAGGCGAAAGATAGAAGCGGTGCATCGGAGAAATCGTCCCCAGATTTACAGTGATTGATTAGACCTGAATCTGGAAACCAGGAAGGCCCGGAGAAAGGAAAAGGATGCAGCAGCAGCAGCAGCCTGGCTTCGTGGTTGCCAGATTTCACCACAGCATAATGTCCGCAAATTTCACACGCATACGCAGATGAAGAAGCGCCACCTTAATCGCCCGCAGATTTCACGAATTGCGCAGATTTCCTGATGAGTTTCAGCTCCGGTTCCTTCTCCTGAATCCGTGTAAATCTGCGAAATCGGTGGGCGAACCTCTTCCCTCCTAGCGGAAGAATTCCTTCGCGCGTTCGACGAAACTCCGCCCGAGCGGGGCGTTTTCTTCACCGCACAAATCAGCGAATTCCTCCAGCTTTTGACGCTGTTCGGTATTGAGGCGCGAAGGGACTTCCACAATCAGCCGCGCCATCAGATCGCCGCGATCGCGCCCGCTCACATCGGCAATTCCTTTGCCGCGCAACTTGAACGTCTGGCCGCTCTGCGTGCCGGCGGGAACTTTCAGGTTAGCTTTGCCTTGCAGCGTCGGTACCGCTACTTCGCCGCCCAGGGCTGCGACCGTGAATGAAATCGGCACTTCGCAAAAGAGATTGTCGTCTTCGCGCTGGAAGATCTCGTGTTCCTTGACATGCAGGACGACATAAAGATCGCCGGGCGGTCCACCACGCACGCCGGCTTCGCCATTCTGTGAGGAACGCAGCCGCGAGCCATCCGCAATGCCGGCCGGGATCTTGAGCTTGATGCGGCTGCTCTTTTCGATGCGCCCCTCCCCTTCGCACACACGGCAGGGCTTATCGATGATCTGACCGACACCGCGGCAACGCGGACAGGTTTGCGAGACCTGAAAAAAACCGCGCGAGCTGATTACCTGACCACGACCGCCGCAGGTGGGACAGCCAACGGAACGTGATCCAGCTTCGGCGCCTTTCCCCTCGCAGTGCTCGCAGACATCGAGCTTGCGAATCTCGATTTCCTTTTCCACGCCGAACGCTGCTTCTTCGAGCGTGATCTCCATGTCGTAGCGCAAGTCAGAACCGCGTTGGCGGCCTTCGCGATCCACCGCACCGCCGCTTCCTCCTCCGCCGAAGAACGTTTCGAAGATACCGCCCCCAACTCCGCCGCCGCTCGCACCAAACACTTCACGGAAGATATCGAATGGATCGTGAAATCCGCCGCCGCGTCCGAAGCCGCCGCCCTGGGCAAAGGCCGCGTGTCCGAATCGGTCGTAAGCCGCGCGCTTATCGCCATCAATCAGAACGTCGTAAGCCTCGCCGAGCTCCTTGAACTGCTCCTCCGCGTGCGGGTCATCGGGATTTTTATCCGGGTGAAATTTAACGGCGAGCTTGCGGTAAGAACGCTTTACCTCTTCGGCGGACGCACCGCGCTCCACCCCTAACACTTCGTAGTAATCGCGTTTTGTTGTAGCCATTTGAGTTCGCGAGCGCGCGGGCCCTATGCGACGGGGCCGCTCGAAACAACTACGCTGGAAGGCCGCAGGAGCCGATCCTTTAAACGATAGCCGCGGCGCGTCTGGCGCACGACAATTCCTTCCGGCACATCGTCGCTCGTTTCGTGAGCGATCGCCTCGTGCTGATTGGGATCGAAAACCCTCCCTTCCGCATCGATCGGCTGCAAACCGTTCTCCGCCAGAAAATCAGTGAGCTGCTTCAACACCATTTTCAGACCGGAAAAGACGGGCGATTTTTCACCGTCACCGCGCGCCGCTGCCAGTCCCAGCTCGAAGTTATCGACAATGGCGATAAGCCGCTCGAGCACCGAGCTGTTTGCGTACTTCACCGCCTCTTCCTTCTCGCGCGCCGCGCGCTTTTTATAATTCTCGAAATCGGCCTGACTGCGCAAAGCGAGATCCCGAAATCGGTCCAGGTCCGCCTGCAAGTTCGCGGTGGGATCGTCGATCTCGATTTCATCGGCTCCAGCAGGACTTTCCGCCGGGGCGGCAGGCGCCACATCCTCCGCTTTTTGCTTCTCTGGCATTCTCTTCATGTTTTACGTATTGCAATTAAGGTGATGTCGTCGTTCTGCGGATGCGAGCCCACGAAGTTCCGCAGGTCATCGATCAGTCGTGCGATGATTGCGGCCGCCCCGCTAGCCGCGCTGGCGCGGATCGACTGAGTTGTGCGCTCCAAGCCGAACTCATCGCCGTTTGTATCGAGCGCCTCCGTTACGCCATCCGTGTAGAGGATCAGGCAGTCGTCGCGCTCCAGCCGGACTTCGAAGTCGGCCGTAATCCTATCGAACACGCTTCCGCTGTCAATTCCGAGGACGAGTCCAGGCGGCTTCACCGAGGTCACCGTCTGGTCCGATTGGCGAAATAAAAGTGGAGCATCATGGCCCGCACGCGCCAAGAGCACGCCATCGCGCGCATGATCGAGGATAACGTAGGCCATGCTGATGAACATGTCCTCCTTGATGTCCGGATAAAGCTGACGATTGACTTTGCGCAGCACGTCAGCCGGTGAAGCATTCTCCGTCGCCTGACTCCGCAGAACGCTGCGGCAGATCGCCATGATGAGCGAGGCGGGCACGCCTTTGCCCGAGACGTCGGCGATCGCGACCCCGAGCCGTTCGGCATCGACGGTGATGTAATCGATGTAATCGCCGCTCACCTGGCTGGCCGGAATGTTGATCCCGCTGATCTCGAATCCGTTGATGATGGGAGCCTCCGCTGGGAGCAGGATCCTCTGGATGTCACGCGCGATCTGGAGGTCGTGGTCGAGGCGCTTTTTCTCGTTCGCTTCGGAGTAAATGATCGCGTTGTAAAGCGCAAAAGCGGACTGCTCGGCGATCGATTTGAAGACGACAAAATCGCTCTGCGTAAAAGGCGGGGTCATCGGTCCGTTGCCGAGCGCGAGCACGCCCATGTTTTGTTTTCCGTAGAGGAGCGGCGTGACCATGACGGAGGCGGTGCCGAGGGTGGTTTCACGCAGCTTTGCCAATTCCGGCGCATCGGCGAGATCCGTCAACAGCGCTGGCGTCCGGTTTTGCCAAGCTCGACCGACAATGCCCTCGCCCGGCGCGATCGTGTGCAGGCGCAGGTAACTCTCGAGGGCGATTGGCGTCGTCGCTGCCTGCTGCAAAACATGTGGAGG
>JACCXL010000104.1 GCA_013697015.1 Chthoniobacterales bacterium
TGGTTGTCGGCTCGGAAGAGGGAGGCTTGAAAGACGCGATCGGCCCGTGCGGATTTACTTTTGAAAACGGGAACGCAGAAGCTTTGGCCGCGGCGTTACAAGGCGCACTCTTCGACCTCGACGTGGCAGAATCGCTGCGCGCGTGTGCGCCGAACCATCTTGCCCGGTTTAGAGCCGAGGCCGTCGCCACGGCTTATCTTGAACTGATGAGGGAGATGCTTCGATGATCGTTGTCTCACATCCGACGGGTAACCAGAATGTTCGTCAGGCTGCCCGTGCCTTCGCCGAAGCCGGACTGTTGCAGGAATTTTGGACGACGCTGAACTGGAATCGGGATGGCATCGCAAATCGATTTCTGCCGCGCAGAATTCAAGAATTGCTCAACCGCCGGTCATTCCCGGAAATCAGTCGATCGAAAATGCGGACCTTGCCTGGCCGCGAGCTTGGGCGGCTGCTTCTCGGACCGCGCAGTTTGCCGTTCCTTTTCCAGCATGAAAATGGCGCGTTCAGCATCGATCAGGTTTCGGTGGCGCTCGACCGCAAAGTCGCGGCGCGTCTCCGGCACATGCGGAAATGCGATTTGATTTATGCTTACGAAGATGCGGCGCTCGAAAGTTTTCGCGTGGCCCGGGAGCGAAATATTGCGCGCGTTTACGAGCTGCCGATTGGCTATTGGCGCGCAGCTGACGAGCTATTTGCCGAGGAGTGCGAGCGCGAACCCGAATGGGCCGTGACGTTAATCGGCGCACGGGACAGTGGCGCGAAGCGCGCGCGCAAGGATGAAGAACTGCACCTGGCCGAGCGTATCATCGTGGCCAGCAGTTTCACTCGGCGGACTCTCGCGTCCGCGTCCTTCCGGGCGCCGGTCGAGGTGATCCCTTACGGAGCGCCGCCGGTTGTTGGCGAGCCAATCGAGCCACGATCCGGCAAGGTGCGGGTCCTCTTCGTCGGTTCGCTCGAGCAGCGGAAAGGACTTTCCTATCTTTTCAAAGCCATGGAGCCACTGACGGAGCACGTCGAACTGACCTTGCTAGGACGGAAGGTCGTGCCGGATTGCCGCCCGCTGGAAATCGCGCTGAAAAAGTATCGTTGGATTCCGTCATTGGATCACGCGGGCGTGCTTCGGGAAATGCGAGAGCACGACATACTTGTCTTCCCCTCTCTTTTCGAGGGCTTCGGGCTGGTGATCCTGGAAGCGATGGCGCAGGGTACGCCCGTCATCACGACGCCGAATACGGCTGGTCCTGACTTGATCGACGATGGCGTGGAGGGATTCATTGTTCCGATCCGTTCCGGGGAGGCGATCGCGGAAAAGATCGAGCTTCTCGCGCATAACCGCGAACGCCTCCATGAAATGAAATCGGCGGCTCGGCGAAAAGCTGCGCTCCGGAGTTGGGACACTTATCGGCAACGCCTCGCGGAGATGGCACGAGAAGTGATCGCTCGAGAACTCCCAACGACATGAAATCCGCTGCCCGACCGTTGATGCCAGACGCGGCAGCCCCGCAAAATGCTGGTGTAGATCAAAGCGGGATCATGCGCAATCTCCGTCGCTTGATCTGGCTTTACATGGTCCTGCTGCTGGTCGAGGGAGCTTTGCGCAAATGGATCGTGCCGCAATTCTCCAATCCACTCCTCATCGTGCGCGATCCCGTGGTGATTCTGATCTATATCCTCGCATCACGAGCCCGCGTTTTCCCGCGCGGGCGCTTCGCGATCTCGCTCGGTGTGATCGCGGTTCTGTCATTTCTCGCCGGGGTCATCGTGCTCGAGCGTTATGTTCCCTGGGGAGTCTCGGCGTTGGTGGCGGGTTATGGCTTCCGGGCGAATTTCTTTCATCTTCCGCTCATCTTTGTCATTGGCGCAGTCCTCGACACCGAGGACGTCAAGAAAGTTGGCTGGTGGATGCTGTTGTTCATGATTCCGATGGGACTGCTCATGGTGTATCAATTCAAAGCTTCACCCGACGCGTTTATTAATCGCACGGCCGGTTTGGGAGAGGCGGAGCAAATCACCGCTGGGAGCGGCAAGATTCGGCCGCCGGGCAGCTTCTCCTTTGCTTCTGGACCGATCTATTATGTGAGCGGCGCGGCCGCGTTTCTTCTTTACGGCGCGCTGACTCGCTTTCCTTACAAGAACTGGCTGCTCTTCGGCGCGGGAACGGCCGTCGTGGTTGCCGTGGCTGTCTCCGGCAGCCGAGGGCTCGCCGTCTCCGTCATCGTCGTGATCCTCACAATCGGCGTGATTTTTCTGATCCGGCCACAGTCCGTGAATCAGTTTGGCCGCACGCTCGTTCTCGTCGTGATTGCCGGATTGATTATTTCCCACCTGCCAATTTTCAAGGAAGGCGCAGCCGTGCTTTCGGAAAGAATCGCCACCGCAGCGGAGGGGACCGAGAGCACCGTGGCGGGGGGGTTGATCGAGCGAACGCTTTCCGGTTTCACCGAGGGATTTAAGCTCGTCGGCCGCGTGCCATTCTTCGGATATGGCCTCGGCGTCGGGACCAACGTCGGGGCGCAGTTTCTAACCGGTCGCGCGGGCTTCTTGCTCGCGGAGGGCGAATGGGCGCGGGTGCTCCTGGAGAGCGGTTCGCTTTTCGGCACCGCCTTCCTCATCTGGAGAATACTGCTGGCGGCTCATCTTGGTTACCTGAGCCTTCGCGCCCTCAATGCTGGTCAGATGCTGCC
>JACCXL010000106.1 GCA_013697015.1 Chthoniobacterales bacterium
CGCTTCGATTGGGTCGCCTTCGTGACGCGTGGCGTCGTGGCCACGAAGCCATGAAACCAGTCGCGTCAACGCAAAGTAAAATCTGGGGCCGTCTGTAGATCTAAGATTCCGCATGACCCATGAGAAGCGGGGTGAACGCGAACCATTGGCGATGATGCTGCGAAAGGATTTCTTCGAGAACCCGGCACCACTTTCCGATCGCCTGCGAGATCTCGACCGCCCGATCGGGCCCGCTGCGCAGCAGATGGAGCGGCGCACGCAAAATGATCCGGTAGCGGCGGTACCCGAGCCGCACAACAAAAAGAGGGTAAATCGGCACCTGCGCCGCGAAGGCTAGGGTAAACGGCCCGCTCGGCAGCGGAACATCAGTGTTGAAAATTCGCCCGATAGCCTCGGCGGCGTTCCGGGTGGCGCGATCTCCCTGAATGGAAACGATCTCCCCGTTCCGCAGAGCTTGCAGGAGATCGAAGGAAAGTGCTGCGCCTTGGGTGTTGTAATCGATCCGAACTGCGCCCGCGCCAATCTGTTGCAGTGAAGCCTGGAGGTGCTCGGCGCTTTTGACGTCCGCCTCCGGTTCGCGAACCATGCGGAGCTCTCGCCCGACTTTCTGCGCGAACAACGCTGCGCCCAGATCGTAGTTTCCCATGTGCGCGGTGAGCACAATTGCGCCACGCGCGGCCGCGAGCTCATCGAGAATCGCTTCGCCCTCGATGGAATACGCAAACTCCGCCTGCCTAAGTTTGTAAACGGCGGCTTCCGCGATCGTCCAGGCGAAGGTGTGAAGCGTCCGGAAGGCGCGCAGCTGGTTCATAAACCAATTCGATCCGGGCAGGACGACTGCGAGATTTGCAACCAGGGAACGACGCGCCGGCGCCGCAAAGAAGAAGAAGAAAACGGTGCAAAACCAAAGCAAAATCGGATGGAGGTAGAACGGCACATTCGTGATCGTCCAGTCGAGTAAACGGCGCCATAAGACGCCGCGGACTGCGAGGTCGCGGAGCCATCCGGAATCGGCGCTGCTCACGCGATCATGAACCCCAGCCGGAATAGACGCGGCCGTTACACCCCGCACGCTTTGGATTGAGCGACCGGCGCTCGGACGGCCGCTTGCTCCGGCGCGCCTTGCGTCGCGGGCGGCACGCGCAAGAATAAATTCCTGAGCTCAGCGCGCGCCCAGCGGCGCAGCCCCTTTTGAATTAGTTTGCGCACGCGCGCGTCGGGCACAAACCCGTCGTAGAGTTCGCGCCAGCCGCTATTCCGCGCCCCATACGTCCCGGCCGCGAGCTTGCGCTTCGCCAGTGCGACGAGACGGCGATTATAAAACTTCATCATGCCGGCAAAAATGCGGCCCGCCTTTCCTTCGAAAGGGAGATGGAGGAACGCGCGTTCCGGATCCCGGTAAACGGGTGCGACCAGGCCGACGAAGTAACTCCCAACATCCAGGAGCAATGCGGCCGACATCAGTTCCGCATCGCCCATGTAGAAATATTTATCTTTGTAAAGCGTCTCGAACCAAAGCCGATAGGTGATCGGATATTGCTCGTTGTAGTAGCTGATTGCATCGGTCACGTCCTCGCCCGCGAGGTCGCGCGCAATAAGATCGGCAACGTAGTAGGTAGTATAGGAGCAGAAGTCCAATCCCGGGCTGTAAAGTGGATCAAGAAATCCAGCGGCGTCGCCGACCACCGCCCACCCTTGTGCGCAGACCTTGTCGCTGGTGTAGGGGAGCGCGGAGAACGCATGGGTGTCGTGTTCGATGACTTGTGCCTCGCCGAAAATTTCGCGCCCAACCGGATGCTGTAATAAGTGAGAGCGCAATCGCTCCCCCAGGTTTGCGCCCGGGGCGAATTCGAAGATACGCGAATCGTAGACGAGGCCGGCACTGACATCCCCACCGCGCAACGGAATGATCCAGCACCACCAGCCATGTCCCATCAAATGATTGGTGGCCCAGTTACGCGAGGTGCGACACGCGTTCGCATATTGTGGAAACCGTTCGCGCCACTCGTAGCTGTCCCAATCTTTCACCCCGCGAAATCGCGCCCACACGGCATTGATCGGATGTTCGAGGTTCGGTCGAAAATAGCCGAGTTTCCTGGGCAAAACGGCCGCGCGACCGCTCGCGTCGACCACCCACCGTGCCCGCACATTCCTTTCTCCGCCGTTCGTCGCGAGCGTGATTGTTTGACCGGCGCCCACATTTAATTCCAATCCCGAAACCTTGGCTGGCCGCGCCAAGTCGCACCCCGCTTGCACCGCGAGCTCCAGCATGTGCGCGTCGAGGGTCGAGCGATCGACTTGGAATGTCGGCAGGCGTGCCTGATAGCGCGCACCCACTTCCACACAATCGTCGAATCGCTGATCGGCGCTCTGTGCGAACCACATGCGCAGACCCTGTTTGGCCAGATGATGGTGCCCGAGATAATTGCTGAGCCCGAGAATTCGCGTCATGTAGCAACTGCTCAGCTCAGTCGTGGATTCGCCCACTTTGCGATCGAACTCCTCCGCTTTTTCCACGATTAGAACGCGGGCCGCCGGGTGCTTGCGTTTCAGCACCAACGCTGTCGCTGCGCCCGAGAATGCGCCCCCGATGACGACTGCATCGTAATCGAAATCCATCATCGTCAAGACGATGGCCCTGGCTCGCGCGCAAAGCAACGAGTTCCCAGTTTCGCAGTGCGACCTCTCAGCCGGCAGGTTAGCGTGATATGCAATGATTCTGGCGAACGCACGAGTGATGTTACCAGAAGGCATTCGCGATGGACTTGAAATCCTCGTTCAGAACGGCGTCATCGCGGCGGTTCGGGAACGCGGCCGCGAAACCGATGTGGTCGACTTGCAGGGAAACTATCTCGTGCCCGGTTTCATTGATCTGCACGTCCACGGTGGGAACGGCCGCGATGCGATGGAAGCGTCCGAGGATGCCTTCCGTGAGATTTGTGATTTTCATGCAAGCGGTGGGACGACTTCACTGCTGCTAACCACAGTCACGGCGCCCATTCCGGATATCGTGCAAACGCTGCGTGCCATCCGCGCCGCGCAACCGGCTCTGCCGCAAATCGCCGGCGCGCATGTGGAAGGTCCGTTCATTTCCCGGCGGCGCGTGGGCGCGCAGCGAGCGGAGTTTATTTCTGACCCGTTGCCAGCTCTGACGGAACCGATTTTACAGTTCGCGGATGTGCTGAAACGAATGACGCTGGCGCCGGAGTTACCCGGTGCGCTGGAACTCGTCGGCGAATTGCAGCAGCGCGGTGTCTCCTCGAGCGCAGGACATAGCGACGCGTGGGAGGAGGAGGTGCGCGCGGCCTTCGAGCGCGGTTTGCGAAGCAGCACGCACACATTCAACTGCATGTCATCGGCTCGACGACGGGGACGGGATCGCATTGCCGGTCTCCTCGAGTTCGCTTTGAGTGAGCCCGAAATGTCATGCGAGTTGATCGCCGATGGCCACCACGTCACATCCACGCTCATGAAGATGCTGTATCACGCGAAAGGAGCGCGTGGCATTTGCCTCGTCACAGACGCTACTGCCGGTGCGGGTCTGTCCGACGGTACGATCTTTCAGCTCGGAGGGCGGGAATGCGTTGTGAGCGATGGAGCCTGTCTTCTGGCCGATCGCTCAGCCCTCGCTGGCGGTGCTGCGCGGACGATCGATTTGATTAAGACAATGATCGAAGAGGTCGGGGTTTCGCTCTCAGACGCGGTTTTGATGGCAACGGAAAATCCAGCGCGTGCGATCGGTTTGGAGTCTCGGAAAGGCGCGATCGCCGTGGGTGCGGATGCGGATCTGGTTGTGATCTCACCCGAGCTGAAGGTGCGGCAGACTTATCTGGGTGGCCGCAAAATTTTTCAGTGCGGATGATCAGATCGAGAGCAGAAATTGCGCGAGCTCGAGCGAAGCGCCGGGACGGCTGAGTCGGCCTATGTTTTCCGACCATTGGTGCCAGACGGCCGCGCCATCCGCGAAGGCGTTCTGCACAGCCGCGATCACTGCGTCGTGCGATGGGGCGACCATTCCGGACTTCGTCTCGGCGATCAGACGAGCATTGCCTTCCTCCTGACCGGGGACAATGCGGTTGATGATGAGCGGGCAACCCGCGGCGATCGCTTCCTGCACCGTCGCGCCGCCCGCTTTCGAGATCAGCAAGTGCGTCTCATGCAGGAGCCGCGGCAACTCATCGCTCCAGC
>JACCXL010000158.1 GCA_013697015.1 Chthoniobacterales bacterium
TGCAAACGCGCGTCGGTCACACAGGTGAGATGCGCAGTGGTGTGGCCGGTATCCCGCGATGCGATCCGTTCACGCTCGAGCACCGCCACGCGCAATCCCGCCTTCTTCAGGAGATACGCCGCCATGAGGCCGGTCACCCCGGCGCCGACGACCAGCACTTTAACCGAAAGCGAGCGAGCGAGCGGTCGAAATTTTGGGAGTTTGGCGGAATCGAACCAATAAGACGTGTTCATGCGCTTTCACCTATTCGTTGGAGGCCTCTCTTCCAGATGCTCGATGAAAAGCTTCTTAGCGCGTCGCCGCACGAAGAAGTTTCGGGGCAGATTTGTCTTTGCCGAACGCGCGCCCACCGAAATCAATTCGCGCACGCGTTCCACCACATCGAATCCGACGTCCGAAATTCCGCGCCTGCGCAACCAGCCGAGAATGGTCCGCCGTTGAATCGCGATCGGCATACTTCGAAGTGTTTCGACCTGCAATGTCGCCGCACGAATGCTCGCGGCGTCTGTCATGGACTCGAGCAAAGCCTCCTCGTCGCTCCAGATTTGCGCGGCCCGCCAGATCGCCCGGCGGACGTCGCGACTCAACTGCCGCTCCAGGTAGGGCAGTACGCGATGGCGAAGCCGGTTTCGCGTCGCGTCAAGGCGCGAGTTGCTTTCGTCCTTGCGGAATTTCAAGGCGTGAC
Source organism: Chthoniobacterales bacterium (assembly GCA_013697015.1). Lineage (GTDB taxonomy): Bacteria > Verrucomicrobiota > Verrucomicrobiia > Chthoniobacterales > UBA10450 > JACCXL01. Next base: position 686 of record JACCXL010000158.1, read on the forward strand.
GCCGAACGTAGGCGTCGATCTCGCGGCGCCAGACCCCGAGCAGCGGCCTAACGACCGTCAAACCCAGTTTGCCTTCGCGGCGCAAACTGACCGCGCGGATTGACGCGACCCCTGTTGTGCCCGTGCCGCGGAGGAAATTCAGCAACGCGGTCTCGACCAGATCATCCGCGTGGTGCGCGAGAAAAAGGCTTCGGCAACGGCGACGCGCGGCGACTTGCGCAAAGAAGTGATAACGCGCCACACGACCCGCCATCTCGACCGATGTCTTATTTTGGGTAGCCAGCCGCTTCACCTCGGCCGAGCCGATCTCCGCTTCATACCCATATTTTTTTGCAAGCTCGGCGACAAACGCGGCATCTGACCGGCTGGCGCGGCCGCGGAGTTTATGATCGAGATGGCAGACGATCAGGCGCTTGAATCCGCGCTGGTTGAGCCAGTGCAGGAGAGCGACGGAATCACGACCTCCGGATACGCCGACGAGATAGCGCGCTGTCGGCGCGAACCCTGCGAGCGTGTCCGTTGGCCAACCACTCGACCCTGATCGCGTTTTCATCCTGAAAGAGGAGGCCATCCGGAAACGACGGCGTCAAGCCGAGCGGCGTGGAACAGAAAGACGTGAAACGATCTCATTTGACAAATGAATGAACGTTCATTCATTACGCCGGATGTCGTCCCGCCTTGACCCGCCGACCGACCGCCGCGAGCAAATTCTCCGCGCTGCGATGATCTGCTTTGCGCGTCGCGGCTTTCACCAGGCCAGCATGCACGACATCAGCGCCGAAGCCGGCATCAGCGTCGGTCTGATTTATCGCTACTTCGAGAACAAGGATGCGGTGATCTCTGCGATTGCGGATCAGCACAAGCAGCGCGTTCAGGAACTGCTTGAGCGTGCGCGGCAAGCACCGACCTTGCTGGAAGCGCTCGAGGTGCTGTTCACCGAGCATTGCTGCGATAACACGCCGCAAGTGATCTCAGCCTTCGTCGTCGATCTCTTTGCGGAAGCTGGCCGCAATCCTCGCGTCGCCGATCTTGTGCGGGACGTCACAACGACTGCTATGAAAGGCGTAACCGAGTTAATCGCGAAATCACCGGAAGCGCTCGCCGGCATGCAGAACATGTCACCGCGCGAGCTCGCCGAACTGATCTTCGCGTTGAATGACGGGATGCTGATGCGCGACGTGCTCGCCATGCACCGTCCGCCGGAGCAAATTCGCGAGCGTCAGCTGAAGGTCGCGCGGAATTTGTGGCGATTGCTGTTCAGTCACTCATCCGAAGGCGCGATCGCTTAATTCTCACTCTAGATCCTCATGAACCCCAACCAACCCAAACCCAGAAGATCGCGCGGCGCGGTCTTCAAAATCGTGCTCGCCCTCGTTGCTGTCCTGATCGTGGTCGGTGGCATCAAATATTTACAAATTAGAAAGATGATCGCGATGGGGGCGAAGATGATGCCACCACCGACGACCGTCACGAGCGCGACCGTGAAGCGAGCCGATTGGGAACCAATCCTGACCGCTGTTGGCTCGATCTCGCCGGTGCAGGGTGCCACGATCGGCGCAGAGCTGGCAGGCACGGTCAGCGAGATCTCTTTTCAATCGGGCACGCCGGTCAAAAAAGGCGACGTGTTACTCAAACTCGACGCGTCAGCCGAGGCAGCGCAGCTGCGTTCCGCCGAGGCAGACGAGAAACTGGGAGCCTCTGAACTCGAGCGCGCCAAAGATTTAATGGTTCGCAAAGTTATTTCGCAGGCGGAATTCGATTCCGCGCAGGCGAAGTTCACGCAGAAGAAGGCCGCCGTCGATAATATGCAGTCCATCATCGACAAAAAAGAAATCCACGCGCCCTTCGATGGCGTGGCGGGCATTCGGGCGGTCAACGCGGGACAGATGGTGAAAGTGGGCGATCCGCTCGTTTCGCTGCAGACGCTGGATCAGGTGTTCGTCGATTTTTCGATGCCGCAGCAGCAGCTGGCGGATCTGAAAACGGGGCTGCCGGTGAA
>JACCXL010000160.1 GCA_013697015.1 Chthoniobacterales bacterium
CAACCATATGATCCAGATGATCGAGCGCGCCATGGATCACCAGGGCTTCTCCGTGATCGAATGCCTCTCAGAATGCGTCGAATTTTTCCCCGGCGTCTTCGATCCGGCTAATCCGCGCAAAGGCGGCGCCTTCGAAGTCGTCGAAGAGAAAAAATGGGACAACACTCCCGAGGACGAACTGCGCCACGACGTCACCGACGAGCTAGCCGCGTATAAGTTGGCGCAACTACCTTTCCCCGGCGTGTTCGGCGTCTTCTACCAGAACGATCGTCCGACCAAGAACGCGTTGGAGAAGAAATGGATTGATACTACGCGGGAGAAGGTTGGCCATGCCACTGACCTGCAATTACTTCAAAAAACATTCGATCGGATGAAGTAATTTCTTGCTGGCCACTTGTCACTTCCTGGTGACCGAATGAAATAGGGCCGCGCGCGCACCGCCGCGTTGTTGCATCGTATGGGGGCGCCCCGAAAGCGTTCGGGGCTGGTTTCGGCTGCTAGCCGAAACGAACTTTAAAAATCTTCCCGCTCAATCGTGTTCTAGTGCACGCTGATTCCCGATGGCTTCTCGTGACCAAAACGAAAGAAAATTCGGACATTGGGAGGAGTTGCCAAGCGGTCAAAGACGCTATTCCCGCGAATTTATAGGCCGGACGGGCGGGCGCGCTCGCTACGTCAAAGCAGTGGATGCCGCTGAAAATACGATCCGTTTTGTCCAGGAAATCTACGATCAAGCTGGCCGCCTCGTCGCCGTGCACGAGAAATTTCCCGTCGATTTGGGACACAAACAATTGTAGAATTTGACCGATGGGAATCACGCGTCAGATCACCGCGGACAAGATTGCCGATTATTTGCATGGTAAAGTCAGCCAGGCAGAACTGGTCGATTGGTCTGAGCGCGCCATGATGGACGCGGAATTCGACGCCGCGGACGTTGAGGTTTTATCAGACATCATTGGCCGCCTGGGGCTCGCCGATGTCGCGGAATTCGGACTGCGTTGGCAGGACTGCGAAGACTTTCTTCGCCGACTTGGTTACCGCGCAACGGTGATAGTATCGACGCAGTGATTGGAGCGTGAGCAGCCAGAGATGCGCTACGAACTCATCATTTATTGGAGCAAAGACGACAACAGTTTCATTGTCGAAGTCCCGGAACTGCCCGGCTGCATGGCCGACGGTCAAACTACGCTGAAGCGGTAGCGAACGCCGAAGAGGTCATCAACGAATGGATTGAAACCGCGCGGGAAACTTGCTTACGCCTAAATGAACTCACGCGCTCGTCACTGGTCACATGTCACTCGTCACTTTTTAAGGATAGTCTTACGGTTGCCCGTTTCTCTTGCGTCTGCGTGCTCCCGTAGCCTGTCGCCGATCAACCCCGCACCGTCTTCATTCCAAGCCGGATGATCCGGTCAATCAATTGCGGATACGGCACGCCCGCTTTGCCCGCTGAAAGCGCGAAGTCCTCGTCCTCCGCGAGAATCGGATTTGGGTTTGCCTCGATAAAATAGACTTCGTTCGCCGCCGTGAGCCGCAGGTCGATGCGCGCGTAACCGTCGATCGTGAGGAGACGATAGATGCGTTTGCACGTCTGTTCGATGTGCGCGACGAGCGCCGGATCCAGCTCCTCGGCAAACTGATTTTGCAAGCCCCAGCGTTTGCGATATACCTCGTTCCATTTCGCGTTATAGGTCGCGATCCTCGGCTCGTCCGGCGGCACTTCGCGGAAGACCAGCTCGCGGATCGGGAAGACCTTCAGTCGTAGATTGCCCATCAGGCTGACGTAGAACTCACGGCCATCGATGTATTCCTCGGCGATGACGTCGCCATTGTATTTCTCGTGGATGAAGGTCACGCGCTCGCGGAACTGCTCGTCGGTTTCGACGAAGGAGGCCTGCGAAATGCCGAGCGACGCCTCTTCTTTCAGCGGCTTCACCAGGATTGGAAACTTGAGCCGCTTGGGCCTTGTGATGCGTTTGCCGCGCGGGATGATCACGAAATCCGGCACATGGATGCGATGATAGCTGAGGATTTTTTTCGAGATGCCCTTGTGCTTGCAAAGCAGAAGACCGGTCGAGCCGCAGCCGGTAAAGGGCACCCGTTGCATTTCGAGAAATGAAACAATGTTCTGGTCGAACCCGCGGTTGTTGTTGAACTGGTCAGCCAGGTTGAAAAGAACGTCGGGGGTGAAGTTTTCCAGCTTTTGCCGCAGCAGATCGAGGTCGTCGAAGAGCACGAGATGGTCGGGCGTGCAGCTGAGCGCACTGAGCGCGGCGAGGACGTTCGCCTCGGTTTTCCGATTGTCCGTTTTCATCTCCGCGCTCAAATCCTGGTCCAGGGCCGTGGGAGCCATCGCGTCGAAAAGCGCGAGAACTTTAAGTTTCTTCTTCATCCTATTTGCTGCGCTTGAATTTGCCGGTGAAGAGATAATTCATCACCAGCGTCGTGAGGAAAGAAGTAACGCGAAAATCCTGCTGCGGATCGTCGTTGAGCACGTGGAGCTCGAGCTGGTCGCAGCGGTCGATCAGCCGCGCGAGGAGTTTGTTCACGCGAAACTTTTTCTCATTCGTCCACTGGCATACCGAGTTCATCAGTCGCCTTCGCCTCAGGCGCAAATATGAGCTCGCTTTGATCCGCCCCGGCCCGGCGGGCGTGGTGAAGAGCTGCCGCAGATCGGCGTCATAGAAATCAGGATACGTATCCTCGTAGAGTTTCCGTTTGCGCGCGTAGTATGTCGTGAGCTTGAGGTTCAGACAGTCGCACTCGGCGGCGCGATACCCCGGCGCATGCACCGGTGGTTTGCCCGCCAGCGAGCGCATCAGTTCGTCCACGTATTCAAGTTTTTGCAGCGCCTTCCAGCCCGCGTAACGCTTGCTCCAGTCGAGTTC
>JACCXL010000173.1 GCA_013697015.1 Chthoniobacterales bacterium
AGAATGACGAGCGCGTGAACGCGACGATTCCGAAAGCGGAAGAGCTGATGAAAGCGGCGGGCAAGAAGTATGAGCCGGTGATCTACAAAGGCGCTGGGCACGGATTCATGCGCGAAGGGGAAATGCCCGGCGCGAGCGACGCGAATAAAAAGGCGCGCGAAGATGGGTGGACCCGTTGGAAGACGCTGTTGAAAGCTTTGCCGTAGGTTTTACCGAATCGCGCCGTCGCGGTGAACACAGAGATCAACGTAAACTGACGCGCTTTACAGAGGCGCGGCACAACAAAAGAGCCCGCTAGTTCTTCACGCCTTCGAGTTCGTCGGCGAGCGCAGTGGCCTCGTCTATTTTGCGCAACGCTTCGCTGATCGCCGCCGAATCCACTGACACTGCGCGTGCTTGTTTGTCCGTGTAGAGGATATCGAGCGCCAGGGACTGAATGTTGCCGTCGAAGATAATCCCGACAAATTCGTTCGCTTTGTTCACAACCGGGCTTCCGCTGTTGCCGCCGATGATGTCGGCATCGGAAACGAAGTTGAAATGGGTGTTCGGCTGGAGCACGGATTTCTGCGCGATCCAACGTGGCGGCAGATCGAACGGCGGTTGGTTGTGGTGCTCGGCCGAGCGCTGGTAGAGGCCGGCGAAATCTGTAAACGGCGGGACGGGCTTTCCGTTCTCCTCGTAACCGCGCACGGTGCCATAGGAGAGCCGCAGCGTGAAAGTGGCGTCGGGATAAGTGCTCGTACCTTCGATGGCGAAACGCGCCTTCGCGATTTCTCCGTAAGCCTGTTGCTTAATCTCGTCCTGCGCTTCGAAGACTTTGCGCACGGCACGCGCGGAGGCATCGACCAGGCGCGCCAGTTCGATCATCGGATCGCGTGCGGCCGTGACCGCGGCAGCACCGCCGGCGTAGAGCTGCTTGCGCACGGCGACGTCCTTAAGCTTTGTCCCTTGCACAACTTCGGCGGCACGATCGGCCGGCGATTTTCCGGCGAGAACCTTTTGCACAAGCGGGTCATCGGCGCCGAAATGAGCAGCCATGTCCGTGAGCGAATCGGTTAACGTGGCTTGCTCGACGTCGTCATACACCGGCTCGCTGGAAAACAGATCGAGCTCAAATGATTCGCGATTGCTGTCGCGGAATTCGGGGAAGCGTTCGCCGTTTGGCTTCGTGCGTTCGTCGCCCGAGCGCAGCGATCGTCGTGCGTACTTGAAGAGCGTGCTGTAGAACGCGCGCGGCGCGCGATAGGTCGCGGTGGCGCGGCTGCCTGAGGTTTCAAAGTAGTGATAAATTGGCAGAATCTTCGCCGTCTCATCCTGCGCTTGTTTAATCTGGTCGAAGGCGGTCAGCGCAGCTTTCCACTTCGGATCGCCGCCAATCGCATTGCGCAGTTTTTGCTCGCGCGCGCCGATCGCACTCCAGATGTCCGGGTCCAGGAGGGCCCTCTGAATCCCGTCGTATGCTTTCCGGCTGTTTTGGATGCCGAAGAGGTCTTCGCGCACGCGTCGAGCATTCTCGAAACTGCGTTCCGCGAAGGCGGTGAGCAGCACTTCGCGGCGGTTGAGCATGCTGAGAAGATCTGGAACGTCAGCGTCGCGCATCGCCGCGAGCGCAGCGGTGGTCAATTGCCGTTCGGTTCGTCCCGGATGTCCGCTCACGAACGTCAGCTCGCCGTCGGCCGGCCCTTTCGTGTTCCACTTCAAGAAATGCTCCGGATGCGCGGGCTGCCCGTTTTCGTAAGCGCGGAAGATGCAGATATCGAGATCGTAGCGCGGGTACTCGAAGTTATCCGGATCGCCGCCGTAAAAGGCGGCCTGCTGCTCCGGCGCGAAGACGAGCCGGACGTCGTCGTAACGTTTGTAGCGGTAAAGATTGTAAACGCCGCCCTTGTAGAGCGTGGTCACGTCCGAGCGCAGGCCGGTCTTTTCTTTGCTCTCCTTTTCGATTTGCGCGATCACGTTGCCGCGCGCCTTGTTCGCGTCGTCGGGCGACATGCCGGGTTGGAGCGCGGCGTTGACGCGCTGTGTGACGTCTTCGATCGAGATGAGCACGTTAAGCTCGAGGTCGGTCGCCTTCGCTTCGTCCGCGAGCGACTTCGCATGGAAGCCATCGCGGACGTAATTGTTCTTTTCGCTGCCGATTTTTTGCAGGGTGTCGAGGCCGACATGGTGATTCGTGATCACGAGACCATTTGCAGAATCGAAGGAGCCGCTGCCGCCGGAATTGAAGCGGACGCTCGATTTCTGCAGATGATCGAGCCACGACTGCGTTGGTTCGAACTGATACTTTTCCTGCAACTGCTTCGTCGGCGGCGCGGTGTAAAGCCACATGCCTTCGTCAGCGATCGCCGAGGCGATGAACGTGATCGCGATCATTGAGCCGGTAAGAACGAGGCGTCGGAAAAGCAAGGAAGCGCAGAACATCGCCCAGCGTAGATCGTGCGGAACTGACGGACAAGCTCGGCTATCGAGCGGGTGCGCGAATCCGAGATTCGCGGCGGTGCTAGCGCCGACGCTT
>JACCXL010000201.1 GCA_013697015.1 Chthoniobacterales bacterium
ATTGAACGCCTTTTGGAACTCCGGCATGTTCGACAGCGGGCCGTTCGCGCGGAAGTGCCCCGGCGAATGCGGATCGGTGTTGAGCCGAAGTTTCACGTCGGCGTCGCGCTGATTGGCGCGCCAGATCTGGGCAAAGCCGAGGAAGAAGCGTTGCTCCGGCGTGAACCCGTCGATTTTCTTTTGGGCCGCTTCCGGATTCTTCGCCAGCGCTTTCTGCAGCGCGGTATACGCGAGCTTCGCGCCACCGATGTCCGCAATGTTCTCACCCTGCGTCAGCTCCCCATTGATGTGCGCGCCCGGCAGTGGCTCGTAGGCGGCATACTGCGCGACGATACCCTGGGAGCGTTGCTTGTAGGCCTCGGCCGATTCCTTCGACCACCAGTCCCGCAGATTGCCAACGGCGTCGTATTGCCGGCCCTGATCGTCAAAGCCGTGGGTCATCTCATGGCCGATCACCGCACCCATGCCGCCATAATTTACGGCATCATCCGCTTTCGGATCGAAGAAAGGCGGCTGCATAATGCCGGCCGGGAATACGATCTCGTTCAGGTTTGCGTTATAATACGCGTTCACCGTCGGCGGCGTCATGCCCCACTCGGAGCGGTCGACCGGTTTCCCGATCTTTTTAAACTCGCGGTCCTGCGCGAATTTCTCGCCCCGCGCCAGATTTAGCACATAGGGACCGTGATCGATCTGCAGGAGTGAATAATCGCGCCATTTATCCGGGTAACCGATTTTGACCGTGAATGCGGCCAGCTTTTTCAATGCCTCCTGCTTGGTCGGTTCGTCCATCCAGTCGAGTGTCTTGATGCGATCGGCGAGCGCCTCTTTCAGGTTGTTCACCATTTCGAGCGCGCGCGCCTTCGCTTCCGGCGGGAAATGATCCGCCACGTAAAGTTTCCCGAGCGCCTCGCCCAAGACCTCGTCGGTGGCGGCCACCACTCGTTTCCAACGGGGCTTCAGCTTTTCCGCGCCAGTCAGCGTCGTGCTAAAGAAGGCGAAGTTCTCGTCCACGAAATCATGGGAGAGCGCCGGCGCGAGCGCGTGCACGAGCTGCCAGCGGAGATAGGTTTTCCAATCGTCCAGCCCCGCAGTTTTGAAGACGTCGTTAGCGGCTTTGAAAAATTCCGGCTGGCCAACGTTGATGTCGCCTGGCTCCTTTAACTCGATCGCGTTGAAGTAGTCCGACCAGTTCCAATCGGGCGTCAGCGCCTGCAGTTCGGCCTGCTTCATCTTGTTATAGTTCTTCTGCGGGTCGCGCAGTTCTACGCGAGTGCGGGCCGGCTTCGCCAGCGCAGTCTCCAGCACCATCACCTTCTTGGCGTCATTGGTCGCCGCGTCGGATGCCTCGCCGGCGAGCGTCAGCATCTTTGTCACATGCTGCACATATTGATCGCGCAGCTTCTTGGAAGCGTCATCGTCCTTCGTGTAGTAATCGCGATCCGGCAGTCCCAAGCCTCCTTGAAATGCCTGGGCGATTACCATCGTGCTGTTCTTGTCGTCCTGGGCGGACGTGAAGCCGAAAAAAGCGTTCACTCCCATGGAATGCAGGTGCGCGATCTCCTTCAGCACGTCGCTGCGATCCTTGATCCCGTCGATTCGCTTGAATTCGTCTTCGAGCGGTTTGGCGCGATTCGCCTCGACCGCTTTCTCGTCCATTCCGCTGGCGTAAAAGTCGCCCACTTTCTGGAGGTCGGCGGACGCAGCTTTTTCGACGTTCTCCTTTGCGGCTTCTTTGGGCGCGGCCGCAGCGGCTTTTTCCGCGATCTCATGCAGCGCATCGTTATTCTTCTCCGTTAGCTCATTGAAGCTGCCCCAGCGCGCAAACTCCGGCGGAATCGGGTTACGTTTGATCCAACCGCCGTTGGCGAAGAGGTAAAAATCGTCCTGTGGCTTAACAACGGTGTCGAAATTTTTTGGATCGAGCGGCGGAGGATTTCTCTCGACTTGTGGCAGCGACTGGGCGCGCAAACTGCACGCGCAGAGCAGGCTCACGAGAACGAGCGCGGAAGGTCTAATCATCGGCGAAGGAACGATGAAAGCGCTCGCTTGTCCAACTGCGTAAACCCGCGGCGCGGGCCGCGGTTTTTAGAGCTGCTCGATTTTGTACCCTCGTTTTCGCAGGAGATCGACCACGCTGTCAGGACCGACGAAATGTGCCGTCCCGGCAACGATCGCGGTCGCTTTCCCCGTTTTCATCTCGCTTTCGATGCGTGCGAGCCACTTCGCGTTGCGCCGATCCAGCAGTCTCTGCGAAGTAGAAAGATCGACATCGCGCAAACCCGCGTTCGTCGCCGAAAGAGCGGCGAGATCCCCTTTTTTCCAGGCGACGCGCGTCTCATCGAAGCGATCGTTCAGCCGCTTGCCACGCACAAGCGTTTCGACGAGCAGACGCTCACCATCCAGTTGCAACGTATTTTCCCAAAATGCGACATGCTCATCGACGGTTTCCAGTCCGGCTACTTCCTTCCCGAGACGTTGCGCGTGGTAAGCAAGGTAGCCGTCTACGCTCTGGACCTTCGCTGCCGCCGCATATCCGCGAATCGACCAAAGACGATACGCAAGCGCCCATGGCTTATATTGTTTGATCTCCTCAAAGGAGAGATGGAAGGCGGTTAGGTTCCGCAGGAGCAAATCGAGGGTCTCGCGGCGGATGCTGCTGCGAATGTCCTGGCCGG
>JACCXL010000216.1 GCA_013697015.1 Chthoniobacterales bacterium
CGAAAACCCGCCGCCCGCGCCAGTCCTACGATCACGATGCGCTCGCCGCCGTCCCACCATTCAGTATCGTTTCGGGGAAGAAATGCAAAACGACCATGTATTCAGTTGAATCGGACAAATCCAGAAGGCTGATCGTGATCAGTGCGGCCGGGCGAGTGACCCGCCAGGAAGTAGAAGCAGCGGTGAGCCAGGTACGCGAATTACTGAAGGATTTTGCGCCGGGCTTTCGCGCGCTAACCGATTTTCGGTTGTTGGAGGCAATGGATGCCGCGGCGGCACGGCACGTCGCCGAGATCATGGACGCCCTGGCTGCCAAACAGGTTGGTTACGTCGTGCGGGTGATGCCTGATCCACTCAAAGATATCGGCCTCAACATCCTGTCGCACTTTCATTACGGTCCCGAAATTGAGATCGCGACGTTTGAGACGTTGGCGGACGCGATCGAGAGCCTTGCCGAAAGCGGGGAGGACTGATTTTTGGGAAAGTAACCTCCTTCCTAACGACTCTCCTTCGAGCCGATCTCGATCAGGCGTTTGGTGAGAAAAACCAGACCTGCCATTTGGACCCACTCGGAGACAATGTTACCGACGACCTGGCCCCACTTGCTTTCGTTGTCCATCCTGATGAACAGGACCGCCCAGCCGATCCCGGTGAAGAGGAGGAAGAGAAGCAGCGAGTGCCGGTGTAAGAAGTCGAGCCAGCGAAAACGCTCTTTTCCCGTTACCGGCCGGCTCTCGGCCGAACCGATTTCATAGAGGAACTTCGTCCCCAGAATGATGACGACGGACCCGCTCCAATCGGCGATCGCGTTGCCGAAGAACGCGCCTAGATGTGTTTTGGGATCGAGAAAACGATAACCGACCAGCCAGACGATCAAGAGTACGATCGCGACCAGACTCAGCGAATGCCGCGCGAGGAAGCCGGGCTTGTTATGTTTAGTTTTGGCGATGTTTCGCGCTCCGCAGTTGATCAGTCGGTGTTTCCTGAACTCGCGGCTGTTGTTTATCCTGATGCCCACATTGGCGTCGTTCAAAAACGGAGAGGCCGCTACGGCGTGATGGCACCGCTGCGGCCTTCGACTTGCACTTTGGTCGCGTCGTGGGCACCGGCCTTTACTACGTCCAGGATCCAGACGGAATGGTCTTTCCCGCGCGTCAGCTCACATTTCTTGATCGTTGCGCCGGGAAACTTCGTTAGCACCAGGTGCTGCGCTTCGATCTTGGTGATTTTACCTTCCTGAAGCCGTTTGTTCTCGCGTGAGCTGGCGGCGTTCATGGACGAAACGGCGAAAGCGCAGGCGATGACGATTGAGAAGACGAAATGGAAAGATCGTTTCATAGGAGGACTAAAAGACAGAAGGAGTGCGGGTGAAAGCGAAAATCACCGCAGAACGTAGAATTACAAACCAGCCTGCGGTTGTCGCTCGAACATGCCGGTCCACTGCGTTAGTGAAACCGAATTCTCTGCTGGGCGTAAAGTACCGCGGAGATCTGCTGTTGTGGCGGTGCGGGCCGCAGACTGTCCCGCGGCGGAGTAAAATTCGTGAAGCCGCTGGCCGCATCGTATGCGTTTCCTCTCTGTAACAACGGAACCCAGGGAGAGACAACAGAATGAAAGCATCGTATAGCACGGTTAAGGGAGATGTTCGGGTTGATAACATCCCGGATCCGAGGATTAAGGAACAAGGCGACGTGATCGTGAAAATCACCGCGACCGCGATCTGCGGTTCGGATTTGCATCAAGTGGTGCGGCAACCGTAGACAGGGAGTGAGAAGGAGATTAGAAAGTGGAAATTCTATGGACAAAGCCTGCAACGGTTTCGCGGTTCTGATTGGTGCGTTTTTGGTGCTCGAAGGAATCTGGGGCCTAACGAGTCCGGTCGTGTTCGGCGTTCTGACGACAAACCTGACGCACGCGATCATCCACATCGTGCTGGGCATAGCGGGGATCGCGACCGGCTGGATGGGGCGGGCGCGGGGTTTCTGCATCTTCCTTGGGATTCTGCTGCTCGCGGTCGGCGTGCTGCGTTTCGTGCCAGGAGTGGGCGAGCTGATCGTTCGAATCCTCAACGTGAATATCGCGGTGGCGTGGGTGAACATGGTGGTTGGCACGGTTGCGTTGATCGTCTCTTTCGTGCCCGACCGATCGCGCGTCGCGGGACGTTGAAGTCCCTGAATCCCAAACGGGGCTGCGGACGCAAAGAAGAGAAGCCGGAAACGAGTCAGAAAGAGGAAACAAATTATTGGAAAACAAGAAAACAGCACGACACAGAAGCGTTTCGGAGAAGCGATCAACAGCGGGAAGCTTTATCAATTCACGGACCTGATGACGTCAGACGTGGAAGATCACGATCCGGCGCCTGATCAAGGGAAGGGGCCGGAGGGCTTCATTGCGTTCTTCACGAAATTTCGCGGGTGACGTGGTTGAGATCGAAGGTTAGCCAACCTCCTCGCTATGAGCCAAACCAAGTCCGCCGGCCGCGCCACGAAATCATCGAAGCCTCAGTTCACAGTTGGTGTGGTCGGCCATTTCGGATTGGCGGTGCGCGATCCTAAGAAGAGCGCGAAATGGTTCGAACGTGCGCTGGGGTTCGAGAGGCTGTTTACTTTTGAAGGTGGCGTCGCGGTTGGCAACGACCACGTCACCATTGCGCTACACGAAGGCAAACCTTCGCCCAAGACCCTCGGTCATATGTCCTTTCATCTCCGGGACATGCCCGCGCTGCGAAAAGCGCTGGCGTATCTGAAAAGGCGCAAGGTCGAGATCGAAGATCCGGGCGACGAGATTGGTCCAGAATCGCCGGGTTCACCGGACATGGGAATCTGGTTCCACGATCCGGATGGATACCGTTGGGAACTCAACGTGCCGGGTGGCCGCAACGGATAACTATTACGACATTCGGCGGCGCGAGTGAGCCGCTTCTTATGCACGGTTCGGGCGGGAGGAGACGCTCGTGGGGGCCGATTCTGCCTGCGCTCGCGAGGATCGAGAAGTGATTGCGGTCGAATCGGCCAAGGAGCTTCTGATCTGAAGTCGGGAACATCGCGATCGGGTGCCACAGTTACGTGCCCGGATGCTAGAACTGGGATAGGCGGCGGAGTAATGAAATGCGGCCAGAAATCTGCGGCGCTGCGAAGCAATTGTGATGAAAACTTACCTAGCCCTCTTCACGATGCTGGTGACCGTTACGGCATTTGTCTCCGGTTGCGCAACGGAGCCCGCCACCACGACCACCACTACGACTCATACCGAGAGCGCTAGCGGCTACTAAAAGGAACGAGTAGACGCAGGGAGCTACGGTTCTAGGCACAACCGGCAGCGATTCTGCGGCCTGCTCTGGACGAAAATGTGGGCGTCGTTGGAATGGCGGTGCTCGTCGCGCATTCAGCCAGGCGGATGCGTCTCGGTGAGTGGATGAAGAGCCAGCGGGCCCAGAAACTGCCGGAAGAAGATCTCATAGCCGAGCCCAACGAGGCTCCAATTTGGGTAGCCGCGCGCCCGAGGTATGGCGGATTTCATGCGCTTGTCGATTCGCGTTGAGCTCCGGCGGTTATCGACGATAGTGCAACAAGTTTCTCTGCTGCCCGTTCGAAACGCTCAGGGGCAGATTTACCGCACCTCGGCGAATCGCCGACGTCCAGGATCCAATCGTTTATGAAAGCCGATCTCGTTAAAGCTGCGTCCGAAGTAATTCCCGATCAGGGAATTCTGGTTAACATGCTCTCGCGTCGGGTGCGACAGCTCACGCTCGGGCATCGACCGCTCGTGGAACATGTTCCCGGGCTCCAGGCCGCCGATATCGCGCTCACCGAGATCATTAACAAGAAACTCACTTTCGAGTCGACGTTTGGTCAGAAGGCGAATGAGGAATCGGCGAAAGTGGTGGAGTTTCCTGGCGTCATCGTCTCCAAGAAAAGAGCAGCGTAGCACAAGGCCAAAGCGCTTGGGGCTGGTGCACAGTGAGACAGCCGAAAAGCTGAGACGCTGAAAGATCGCCCTCACCTTAATCCTCTCCCTGAGGAAGAGGAACTCGGAGCTGAGAAGGTGGCGTGGACGTCGAGGGGTGCGGCGGCTGGTTTTAACGGCCCAGCAGGGTGAGCGGACTTCTTTCGTGGGTAGCCACTGACCCGAAGCGCGGAGAAAAGATTTCAGTGATTTATTTCAGACCAGAGAGGTCGTCAGTTGCGTTTCAACTGTGCCGCCAATTCGGCGACACACCAAAATATGAAACGAATTACATTATCCTTACTCTGTCTCTCCGCTCTCACGTTGTCGGCAATCGCGGAGGACAAGACAGCAGCGTCTCCGGCCGCGGCTGATAACACCGGCAGGAACGAGCGCGATCGCTCCGGTGAGACGAAAACTTCCGGTGATCAATCGAACAGCCCGGAAGACATCAAGATGACGGCTGCGATTCGTCGCGCGGTGGTGGGCGAGGGCTCACTCAGCATGACGGCGAAGAACGTGAAGATCATCACCGCGAATGGCGTGGTTACGCTGCGCGGCCCGGTCAAGACCGCAGCAGAGAAAATGACGATCGAGAAGCTCGCAAAGTCGGCCGCCGGCCAGGCGAAAATCGAGAACCTACTCGAAGTCAAAGCGTCCAAATAATTCAGTCAACCAACGGAACAAACACACTAAACATTATGTCAAAAACATCAGTCTTCTGTATCGCCAAAACCCATCAGCAAACCGAGCAAATCGTCGAGCGCCTGCAAACCTCCGGTTTCCCGAGCTCCGAAATCTCGGTCTTATTGCCGGACACGGAGGGCAAGCACGACATCGGTCATGTAAAAGCGACGAAAGCGCCTGAGGGCGCAACCACCGGCGCCGCCACCGGCGGAGTGACAGGCGGCGTGCTCGGCCTGCTCGCGGGCATTGGCGCGCTGGCGATTCCGGGCGTGGGGCCGTTTATCGCGGCGGGTCCGATCATGGCGGCGCTGAGCGGCGCGGCCATCGGTGCGACGACCGGCGGCGTGGTCGGCGGCTTGATCGGGATGGGAATCCCTGAGATCGAGGCCAAGCGTTACGAGGAAAAGCTCAGGACGGGCAACTACCTGATTGCGGTGCATGCGCACGACGGCGACCAGCAGGATCGTGCGAAGGAGATCTTCAAGAACGCGGGTGCGGATGACATCGCCACGTCATCGATGTCGTCGGCTCCGAAAGCGACGGCATAGCCTAAACAATCGAGAATCACTGAACGCCCCATGTCGCGAGGCGTGGGGCGTTTTCTTTTCTCTGGTGGCGAAAGCCAAGGAAAAAACGCCTCTCCTCAATACCGTCGTCCAAGTGAGCATCGGCGGAGGGATCGTGTTCGCGGTTGGCATTTGGCTCGGCTCGCACGGCGGCGCGAGTTGATCATTGCTTGTCCGCAAAACGAGCATCCAATCTC
>JACCXL010000217.1 GCA_013697015.1 Chthoniobacterales bacterium
CCTGAGATCGAACCCTCGGCCATCCCCCTGCCGCAGTAACGGTTTCAGATAAGAACGCAAAACCGTTGCCGCCGGGCTCGAAGGTTGCTAAAAGGGCTTCATGGCTGACAAAGCGAGCAAACAACCCGAGAATGTTCCTGGAGCGTGGTTTGTCGATACGACATGTACTCCGTGCCGAGTTTGTCTCGAAGAGGCGCCGAACCTCCTCAAATACAACGACGACGAGACGTACGTTTATTTCCATAAGCAACCGGAGAACGACGAGGAAAACGGCGCCGCGCAACGCGCGATGGACGTTTGCCCGACGCTCGCCATCGGCAACGACGGCGAGTAATTTGTCAGCGTCCCGGCTTGTCGCCGGAAATTAAATGCCCCCCGAAGCAGCCGCCACCTCCTCGCCCTACACACGCGCTAATCCTTTTCCAGGAAAGCTCGTCGCGAATCGCAGGTTGACCGGTGACGAGTCGGAAAAGGACACGCGACACTTCGAGGTCGATCTCACTGGCTGGGGGCTCAATTACGAGGTCGGCGATTCGATGACGGTCTATCCGTCGAACGATCCAGCGCTCGTCGAAGAGCTGGTTCATGCATTGTGCGCGAAAGGCGACGAGACCGTGCCCGGAAACAAGGGCCAGGAAACGACGTTGCGCGACGCGCTTCTGCATGATTATCGCATCACACAGACAACGCCGAAGTTTCTGAAAGCGATCGCCGAGCGCGCGTCAGCGGCGCCGTTGCTCAATGAGCTTCTGAAGCCCGCGAGAAAACCGGATCTCGATACCTACCTCTGGGGCCTGGAGGTGATCGACTTCGTGCTCGAACACCCGTCGGTCAGATTCACAGCGCCGGAATTCGTCGCGCTCCTCGCGAAACTCCAACCACGGCTCTACTCGATCTCTTCGAGTTTGAAGGCGCATCCCGAGGCAGTGCATTTCACCATCGACGTGGTCCATTACGAGAGCCACGGCCGTCAGCGCAAAGGCGTTTGTTCGTCGTTTCTGGCCGAGCGGTGCGAGAAAAATCCGGTGCCGGTGTTTCCACACTTCGAAATTCCGGCTCCCAGATGAGGGCGGCACACCCATTATCATGGTCGGACCTGGAACCGGCATTGCCCCTTTCCGCGCCTTTCTGCAGGAGCGAAAAGCGATCGGCGCCCGTGGGAAGCCGTGGCTCTTCTTCGGGTCGCAGCGCGAGAAGTGCGACTACTTTTACAAGGATGAGTTTGATCGGCTCAAGGCTGACGGATTCCTCACGCGCATCGATTGCGCGTTTTCACGTGATCAGGAGCACAAGGTGTATGTGCAAACGCGGATGCTCGAGAATGCCGCGGAGCTCTGGCGCTGGCTCGAAGAAGGCGCGCATTTTTTCGTTTGCGGTGACGCGAGACGGATGGCGAAAGACGTGGATGCGGCCCTGCGCCGGATCGTGGAGGAACAAGGCGGCAAGGACGCGGATGCGGCCAACGAATATGTCGAGAAGCTGAAGGCCGAGAAGCGCTACAAGCGCGACGCCTACTGACCCGACCGGCCCCGCGCATTCAGACAAACACCGGCGGTCAGGATCGCGGTGCTGCAGAGGGCGACCACACTTCCGGAAACGAGCCACCACGGCCGATAAGTCAGGACGAGGCGCCCGGCTGAATTTGGAGGCACCTCCACGATCGGAAACAAGTTTCGATCCGACGTGACTTCCAGCCGCTTGCCGTTGAGCTCGGCTTGATATCCACGGAAAAACGGACGCGAGAAACCGATTCTGGCGGACGCTGCGCCGGATGGAACCCGCACCTCGGCGCTGACGCGATTGCGCGAATCTTCAATGGCCAGAATGGAACCGGCGTGAGGTTCATGCATGAATCGCACCCGCTCGTAAGGGCCAGCGGTTCGGTGATAGACCAAGCCTTCGTCGGCATCGAAGACACGCCTCCATTCTTCCTCCGGGTGAGGCGCCATGCCGAAGTCGCGCGCGACAATTACTCCATCCACGCCGATTTCGGCCAGGAGACTTTCCGCTCCGGCTTGCGAAGTCAGGAGCTGATTCGCAACGTCCCACGGGATCTCGCCATGAATGTCCGACTGCAATTCGCGCGCGATGCCGGACGGCCGGATAGGACTGTAGCCATTGATGAAACGCGCACCGGCCCACATCGAAGTACTGCCCGGACGCACCACGGTACCGAAGGGCGCCGGATTCCTTTCCATTCGATAGCTCTGCTCCGGCGCAGGATAGAGGCTGAGATAAAGTCGCTGCGGATCCAGCGGCTCAATCGCATTCAGTTTCGAATCGAGATTGTATCGAGGCACCCCGCAGTTGGGAGGCACGCACAAATAGGTCGCCACGAATGCCGCAAAAGTTATTGCGCATGGCGTCCAGGTACGAACGACCGAACTGCCCTTGAGAAGGCCATCGACCGCAAACCAGATCGCCCC
>JACCXL010000220.1 GCA_013697015.1 Chthoniobacterales bacterium
AGCACCAGCAGTCGAACGCGGTCGCGCGCTACTCCGCGACGCTCCGGCGGCTCTTTCGCGCTCAGCTCATCGGGAAGAACGAAAGTGAACGGAGCAGCCATGTGAATCTGAAATGACGAAGCACGAATGACGAAATGTCACCTCTGGTGTTTCGTCATTCGTGCTTCGTTATTGATTCGGGCTTCGCCATTCGGATTTTGTCATTGGTTTAGAAGTCACATCGCCTCGGCACGCCAATTTTCCTGAGCGCGCAGACGTTTCCCGGTCACTGCCTTGGATTCATCGGAGGCGAGGAAAACGAAGACGTCGACAGCCGCGGCGGGATCTGACCATTCGCTCGGATCTTCTTCCGGCTCGGCGGCGCGGTGCATGGCGGTGTTCATATTTCCGGGATCGACCCAGTTCACCCGCACACCGGTCTCTCCCAGCTCCGACGCCCAGGTTTGCGACATGCCTTCCAGTCCGAATTTTGAGATACCGTAAGCGCCCCAACCCGGATAACCGTTCGCGCCGGCGTCGCTCGTGACGTTGATAATCGAGCCGCCGTTCTCGATTATCGCCGGCAGCAATTGTTTGATCAGGAGAAATGGGCCGATCAGATTTGTGTGGAGGACGTTTTGGAAATCTTCCAGCGGATAATCGAGCAGGAACGGCATCGGCGACGGTCCAATCGTCGAAGCATTATTAACCAACACGTCGAGCCGCCCGGCGAACGCGTCCAGCGTCGTCGCGACCAATCGCTCGATGTCCTTCGCTTTGCTCACGTCCGCTTCGATCGTGAGCACATTGGTGGCTGGTGCGATCTGGCGAACTCCGTCGCGAACGTTCTGGAGCGCGGTGAGATGACGAGCGGCGAGCGCAAGACCGGCCGCGCCGTTCTTCGCGAAAGCGAGCGCTAATTCGCGGCCCAGGCCCTGCGACGCGCCGGTGATCAAAATGTTTTTGTCGTGAAGTTTATTCATGGTAGCGCGAGGATATGCCTTGATTCAGTGCGCGATTGTTCCGAGCACGAGGAAAACCGCACCAGTCAGGCCAAAGAGCAGGCTCACAAACCAATAACGACGGCGCTTCGTCAGCGCCGAGATCGCGGCGATCGCGATCGCGATCTGAAACATCGTCACGGCCCGCGCGAAGACTTCGTGTTGGTGAAAATTCCTTTTCGCGTCTGCGGAATGCTTCTCCGCCTCGGCCTTGATCTCGTTTTGCTCCTCGCCGTAACGCGCCGCCTTCTCCTGATCCTGCGGCGCAGCCGCCGCGCCAAGTGAAAGTTTTGCTTCGAGGACCGAGGCCTTGATGCTTTTCGCCTGATAGTAGCTCCATTGATTGGAGGCTTCGATCTGATCCATCATCGCTTCATTCGCATGACTTCCAGAAAGCAACCCAGCGACGGCCGCCAGAACCGCGAGGATGGCAGTGCTGAGCGCCACTCCGGAAATCCATCGCGCACCGCTTTCCTCCACGCGATGATGAATATGTTCGTGCAGATGCTCGAGCGGAACTTCTACCTCTTCCATCGCACGCAGCTTAGATTTGCGCGGTCCCGGTTCAAGACGCAATCGACATCTGCTTGCAACGCGCTCTAATCGAAAGATCGCATCCGACCGTTTCCGATGGATCATCTCGCGAAATCGACCTGCCAGATTTGTCAGCAGCAGAAGCGCCCGTCAGACGGGACCATTGGGGAATTGATCCGGCCATCTCTCGCTGAGTTCATCCAGAAGCAGGTGCGGCAGTGGGATCCGCACGGATTCATCTGTTTCGACGATCTCGGTAGCTTCCGGAAAAACTACGTCAAGGAAGTGCTCCAGGAGGAGATCGGGGAGCTTTCGGCGCTGGACAATGAGGTCATCCACAGTTTGCAGGAGCGCGAAATTCTGTCCGAAAATATTAGCGGTCAATTTGAGAAGAAATTGACGTTCGGCGAACGCCTCTCCGACAAGATCGCCTCCTTTGGCGGAAGCTGGCGCTTCATCATTTTGTTTGGAGCGGTGCTTTTTCTCTGGCTCATCGTGAACGGCATCGTGCTGGCGACACGCGCTTTCGATCCTTACCCCTTTATCCTGATGAATCTGATTCTGTCCTGCCTGGCGGCGATTCAGGCTCCGATCATCATGATGAGTCAGAACCGCAGCGAAGCGCGCGATCGGTTGCGCGCGGAGAACGATTATAAGATCAACCTAAAAGCGGAACTGGAGATTCGGCACCTGCACGAGAAACTCGATCATTTGCTGCGCCGGCAGTACAATCGCCTCTTCGAGATTCAACAGATTCAGATCGAGCTGTTAGAAGAACTCGGGCATAAACGACGCAGCCCCGTCGCTCCGCCGCGTTGAGTTCCCGCCGCAGCTCCGGAGATTCCGTTTGAAGAGGCCGGTTCGACACGGGAGCGTTACGCCCGATGTCCCGCCGATACACGCTGCAGCGCGCACCTTCGGCGACGATCAGCATCGATTACGCAGCGGAACTGAATGAGCAACAACTCGCGGCCGTAAAGGCGTCGCCCGGTCCACTTTTAGTGATCGCCGGGGCGGGCAGCGGAAAAACCCGGACGCTGATTTATCGCGTCGCCTACCTGCTCGAGAACGGAGTCGATCCGCGTAATATCTTGCTCCTTACTTTTACGAACAAGGCCGCGCGCCAAATGCTCGATCGCGTCGCCAATCTCCTGCCGGTCGATGCGAGCGGGCTCTGGGGCGGCACGTTTCACTCCATCGGGAATCGTATGCTCCGGCGGCATGGCAGCGTGCTCGGTTATTCCAGCGGCTTCACGATCATGGATCGCGAAGACCAGAAGGATTTGATCGACACCGTCATCGCTGCAGCCGGAATTAATCCGAAGGAGATCCGCTTTCCGAAAGGCGACGTGCTCGCGGACATCTTCAGCTTCGTCGTGAACACCGAGCGGCCGATGGAGGAACTGCTCGCGGAGAAATTCCCTTATTTTCTGCCATTGCTCGAACAAATAAAAGACCTGCAGAGCCGCTACGAACGGAAAAAGAAAGCGATCAACGCGATGGATTTCGACGATCTGCTCGAGAAAACGCTGCGCATGTTGAAAGAGCATGAGCACGTCGCCGCGACCTACCGGCGCCAGTTTCAGTTTGTCCTGGTGGACGAATATCAGGATACCAACAAAATTCAGGCCGACTTCATCGATGCCCTCGCCGCCGAACACAAGAACGTGATGGTGGTGGGGGACGACGCGCAGTCAATCTATTCGTGGCGCGGCGCGAACTTCAAAAATATCCTGGAATTTCCGGTGCGTTATCCTGGGGCGCAGATCTTTAAGATTGAGTTGAACTACCGCAGCGTGCCGGAGATCCTAAGCGTCGCGAATGCCGCCATCGCCAGCAATGTGCAGCAATTTCGCAAGCAACTCAGCGCCACCCGTGACGGGAATGCATTCAAGCCGGCCGTGGTCGCCTTGCAGGACGGAAGCGAACAGGCGCAATTTATCGCCCAACGCATTCTCGAATTGCGGGACGAAAACGTGAACCTGAACGAGATCGCGGTCCTCTATCGGGCGCACTATCACGCGATCGAATTGCAACTGGAGTTATCGCGCCGCGGAATTCCCTATCAGATCACGAGCGGCGTTCGATTTTTCGAGCAGGCGCACATCAAGGATGTGGCCGCGTTCGTCCGTTTCGTCGCCAACCCCCGCGATGAGGTCGCTTTCAAGCGCATGGTGAAACTTCTGCCCGGAATCGGCAACAAAAGCGCGGACAATCTCTGGCGCAGCTGGGAGAACTCGCTCGATCCCAGCGCTGCTCTAGCCGGGGGCGGTGACCCCGAAGGCGAAGACTCGAGACGGCCCGACGACGCCGGCGGCACCCCTGCCGGGATCATCGCTCCCGGCCACAACCGTCGCAATTCCTGGAGCGAGCGGCTCCTCGCCATGACGGTCAACGCGAAAACCAGAAAGGCATGGGAGCAGCTCGCGCATACGCTCGATGAAATCGCGCCGGGTGGTCAGCCCAATCCGCCTTCAGAAATGATCACATCAGTGGTCGAGGCGGTTTACGACGATTATGCCAAGGCGAACTTTACGAACTACGAGTTGCGCCGTGAAGACCTGAATCAGCTGGCGGTCTTCGCGCGACAGTTCAAGGATGTGCACGAATTTCTTTCCCAGCTCGCGTTGATCAGTAACGTTGACGCTGAGGCGGCTCCGAACCAAACCGCCGACACAGAGTCGGTCAACCTCTCCTCCGTGCACCAGGCGAAGGGTCTCGAATACCACACCGTTTTCGTGATTTGGCTGACCGACGGAATGTTTCCAAGCACACGATCACTGGAAACACGCGATGCAATTGAGGAGGAGCGCCGCTTGTTTTACGTGGCTATTACGCGCGCCCGCGATGAACTCTACCTGACGTATCCGCTGATGCGTTTGAATGCCGGCTACGGTGACATGTTCCAGCGGCCCTCGCGTTTCTTGAAAGAAATCCCATCGGAGCTGGTGGAGGATTGGCAGGTCGGGCGGGCGTAATTGCCTCTCATTCCAAGCGAAGTCGAGGACCGGACTTTCGGGGAGTGGGGCAGAGGGCTACAATCTCTCGCTGTTCTTCCGCGCGAATAAAGATCGGAGATGTCTCGACTGTGCTCGACATGACAACAGCCTCGCTTGAAGTGATGGACCTGCGTTAGCCAAACGGCATGGATCTTTCGCCCGAAAACAAGATTGCCGGCGTCCTCGTCCCGCTCTTTGCGCTGCGCACGGAGAGTGATCTCGGAATTGGCGACCTGGGCGCGCTCCGGCAGTTCATCGACTGGGCCGCACAGGTTGGTTTCAAGGTAGTCCAACTGCTGCCGATCAACGAAGTCGGCGGGGACAATAGCCCCTACAACGCAATCAGTTCCGTCGCCATCGAGCCGACGACACTTTGCCTCGAACCAAACTCACCGGTCGACCTGAGGCAGGAAGAGTTCGATCAAGTGACGGCGAAGGTGGATCTTGCGAAATTGCGCAAGGGAGCGGTAAAATACGCGCGCGTTCGCTGTTTAAAAAACGCGCTGTTCGAAAAAGCGTTCGCTCATTTTTCGCGTAACGAAGAATCCGAAGTCCGCGTTTTTGCGTTTCGTGAATTCTGCGAGCGCGAAAAAAAATGGCTCGAACCCTACGCCTTCTTCCGCGCCTTGATGGAGCGGAACGGCAACCGGGAAGCCTGGGACCAATGGCCTGACGAGCAGCAATCATACGTTCGCGCGCGCGCGTGGTTACAGAGCCGCCCGGCCGATGAGCGCGCCATCTTCGCTGAAAGAGAACGGTTCTTTAGCTACGTCCAGTGGATCGCCACCGCGCAATGGAGCGAAATCAAGGGATACGCGGCCGAGCGAGGTGTGGCGCTGATGGGCGACGTCCCGTTTGGCGTGAGTTACTACAGTGCGGACGTGTTCGCACGGTCCTCCGAGTTTGCGCTCGACTGGTGTGGCGGCGCGCCGCCCGAGCCATACTTTAAAGACGACGCGTTCACGCAAAAGTGGGGCCAAAACTGGGGCATTCCACTTTATCGCTGGGATGTAATGCGGGCGCGCGGATTTGATTGGTGGCGCCAGCGAGTGCGCGGCATCAGCCGCAGTTTCCACATTTTCCGCGTCGATCATGTGCTCGGGTTCTACCGGATCTATGCGTTCCCTTGGCGACCATCACGAAACGAAGAGTTCCTGCCGCTCTCGCGTGAGGAAATGTTCGCAGTCACCGGCGGGCACGGACCGCATTTCACGCCGCGCGACGATACTACCTGGGAGAACTGCGAGCAGAATTGCCGCGAGGGCGAAGAGTACTTGCGCGCGGTCCTGGCAGAAGCAGGCCATACCCGCGTCGTCGGCGAAGATCTGGGAACCGTGCCTGACTACGTGCGCCCGAGTTTGCGTTCGTTAGGCGTGGCGGGCTTCAAGATTCCGCAGTGGGAAAATTATCAGGACGGCCGATCGATTCCGGGCCGTGAATACGAACGCCTCTCGGTTGTGACTTACGCGACGCACGACCACAAACCAATTCGCGCGCTCTGGGACGAATCATTCGCTGGATCTACCGAAGCGGCGCAGCAAGCGCGCCGTGATCTCGCCAAGCTCGCGGAGTTCGCCAGCCTCCCGCCGCCGGATGAAGATTCGAAATACGACCGCGATTACTACGCTCCGCTGTTGGAGGCGCTCTTGCGATGCGAGTCCTGGATCGCGATCGTCATGATCACGGATCTTCTCGCCCGCAAAGAACGCTTCAATATTCCCGGCACAGCGACTGGAGCGAACTGGAGCCGGCGCCTTCCCCTGACCCTCGACAAACTCGGGTCGAATCGCGCGGTGAAAAAGCGAATGCGACTCGTTCGGCAGCTGCTCGATCGGAGCGGTCGCATCTGAGGGCGACGAACTGATTGTCATCCTCACGAGACGAGTTCACAAACATAAAAACACCTACAACGCCCGGACGTTTGAACAGCCTTTCAGTCGCGGAAGACCGAGGTACTTTTGCAAGGTCCCTCGCCGTCTGCGCGGCTCGGGATGACAGATCGGGAATCTGCGGCTAAACAAACTTATGAATTCTCCGATCAAGGTAGCTGTCACGGGTGCGGCCGGTCAGATTGGTTACTCGTTAATCTTCCGCATCGCCTCCGGCGCAATCTTTGGCCCGCAGCAGCCGGTGAGTTTGAGTCTGATCGAAATTCCGAACGCGCTGGCCGCGCTGGAAGGCGTGGTGATGGAACTGAATGACTGCGCATTTCCACTGCTCAAAGCGATCACGCCAACGGCGGATCTTGACGAAGGCTTTCGCGATGTGAATTGGGCCCTGCTCGTGGGCAGTGTGCCTCGTAAGGCGGGGATGGAGCGCGGCGATCTGCTCGGCATCAACGGCAAGATCTTTATCGGTCAGGGGCAGGCGATTGAAAAGAACGCGGCCGCGGATGTGCGCGTCCTCGTGATCGGGAATCCTTGCAACACGAATTGCCTGATCGCGATGAACAACGCGCGCGCCATTCCGCGCGAGCGCTGGTTCGCGATGACCCGGCTGGATGAAAATCGCGCCAAAGCACAGCTCGCGCAGAAAGCCGGCGTCGACGTCACAGAAGTTTCGAACATGACGATCTGGGGAAATCATTCCGCGACGCAATACCCGGATTTCTACAACGCCAAGATTAAGGGCAAATCAGCGGCCGATGTGATCGGTGATGAGAAGTGGCTCAAGGAGACGTTTATTCCGGCGGTGCAGCAGCGCGGTGCGGCCGTGATCAAGGCGCGCGGCCTCTCCTCGGCGGGTTCGGCAGCGAACGCGATCGTCGATACTGTCCGTTCGCTGACGAATGAAACGCCAGCCAATGACTGGAACAGCGTGGCCGCGTGTTCCGACGGTAGCTACGGCGTGGCGGAAGGTCTGATCTCGTCGTTTCCTGTTCGCGCGCGCGGCGACAAATGGGAGATCGTGCAGGGCGTCCCTCTGCACGATTTCAGCCGTGCGAAGGTGAACGCATCCGTTGCCGAACTACAGGAGGAGAAGTCGCTCGTGAGCGAGTTGCTTCCAAAGTAGCAGGGCGTTTCCGTCAGGACGTCCGCGGGCGTCTGATATAGACCCCAACAAGCAACTGACGGTCGTTCCTCCCGAAAACCGCGTTGTCGTAGTTGGAGCGGAAGCAACGTCAGGCCACGAGCTCGACGCCTGTGAGCAGTTTGAACGCCTCGCGGTATTTCGCGGATGTTTTCTCGATCACCCCGCCAGGCAGCGACGGCGCTGGCGGCGTCTTGTCCCAATCGAGCGTCTCGAGATAATCGCGCACAAATTGCTTGTCGAAGCTCGGTGGGCTCTGGCCCGTCGCGTAGCGATCCGCCGGCCAGAAGCGCGATGAGTCCGGCGTGAGACATTCGTCGATCAGGAGCAACTCGCCGTCGAGCGTGCCGAATTCGAACTTCGTGTCGGCCACAATGATGCCGCAGTCCGCCGCGTGAGAGCGTCCGGCTGAGTAGATTTGCAGGCTCAACGCGCGCACTTTCTGCGCGGTCTCTTCGCCGAGGAGGCGGCAGCATTCCGTCCAATCGATGTTCTGATCATGTCCCGCTTCGCTCTTTGTCGAGGGCGTGAAAAGCGGCTCGGGCAACTGCGAAGCGAGCTCCAGTCCGCGCGGCAACTGATGGCCGCAGATCGTGCCGTTTTCCTGATATTCTTTCCAGCCTGACCCGGCGAGATAACCCCGCACCACACATTCCACTGGGAGCGGCTCGGTTTTGCGAACGATCATCGATCGGCCCGCCAGTTGAGCGCGGTATGGTTCAAGTTCCGGCGTCAGATCGAACTGCGCGGCGATCATGTGATTGGGCGTGAAGGTGAAGCGCTGAAACCAAAATGCGGAGAGTTGATTCAGGACCGCGCCTTTGTCTGGAATCGGATCGGGCACGATGCAGTCGAAGGCCGAGAGACGGTCGGTCGTGACAAAGAGAAGCGTTTCGCCCAGATCGAATACTTCTCGCACCTTACCGCTGCGGAGTTTTTTGACCCCAGGCAGTTCGAGCGAAGTGAGCGGCGGTGGCGGCATGTGAATCGCGAAGTGTGAATAGTGAATAATCGAAGACCGCGATTTTCACCATTCACAATTCATCCTTCACCCTTCACCTTCAAACAGCATGGCCGGCCTCGTCATCAAACCGCGCGCGCGCATTTTGCACGGGCACGACTGGGTCTTCTCCGGCGAGGTGCTGAAGGCCTTTGGCAGCCCCGCCGACGGCGACGTGATCTCGCTGAAAGACGGCAAGGATCACCTCCTCGGGAGCGCTATCTACAACAGCAAATCGCAAATCGTCGCACGCCGTTTCTCGCGCCGACGGCAGGATCTCGATCCTGATTTCTTCGCGCGGCGCATCGCGCAGGCCGTGGAATATCGAACGCGACGCGGGATCAACCCGCGACTCTGCCGCATCGTCTGGAGCGAGAGCGACGGATTGCCTGGTGTGATCGTGGATCGCTACGGCGAGCAGTATGTTTTGCAAACGCTGACGCTTGCGATGGACATGCGCAAAAACCTGATCGTCGAAGCGATGAAGAAGGAGCTCGGTGCGCGAACGATCATGGAGAGAAACGACGCTCCGGTTCGACGCGCGGAGGGACTGGACTTGCGTACTGGAGTGCTGGAGGGCGCCGCTCCGTCAGCGCCAGTCGCGATCGAAATCAATTGGGCACGACAGAGCGTGCCCCTCCAGTTCGAAGTGAGTTTGCTCGAGGCGCAGAAGACGGGATTTTATCTCGATCAATTACCCCACTACGCGACCGTAGCAGAACACACGCAAGATCGTCGCGTGCTCGATTGTTTCACCAGCCAAGGAGCGTTCGCACTTGTCTGTGCGCGCGCCGGCGCCGCCGCGGTGACAGCGGTGGAAGCGAGCGCGGATAGTCTTGCAGCAGCGCGGGCGAATGCGGAACGCAACGGGCTGAAAGTAAACTGGGTGGAACAGGATGTTTTTGACTTCCTGCGCGCGGCCGAGAAGGCCGGCGCGCAATATGACTTGATCATCCTCGACCCTCCGTCGTTCACCAAAACGAAGGGCGGACTGCACAACGCGCGCCGAGGCTATCGCGAGCTACATGTGCGCGCGTTCAAGCTGCTGTCGAAAGATGGACTGCTTGCGACGTTTTCCTGTTCGCATCACGTCTCTGAATCAGCGTTTGCGCAAACGATTGTGGACGCCTTGGTCGATGCGCGCCGCTCCGCGCGTCGCTTGCGCCGCTTCGAACAGGCGCTTGATCATCCGGTGCTGCCGACGCTGCCGGAGACCGAATATTTCAAGGGCCTGTTGCTGGAGATGATGCCCGGTCGCTGAGGATCAGCGTTCGTCCGAAAAATTGTGGAATTCTCTCTTCGCACTACTAATATGCGACACACATGCGCCGCTCACGAAATCCCGCGGCATCGTGACACAGAATTGCCATGGCTGAACGAATTCGACCGATCGAACAAATGCTGGAGTTGAGCGACGAAGAAGCGATGTCGCCGGAACACCTGGATAACCAGGTGCAGAAAGCGCAAGAGCAACTCCAGCTCCTGAAGCGGCAACAGGAGCAGATCGAAAAGCAGAAGCGGGAACTGGAGGAACTGAGTCGCCGACAGGAAGAACTGGAGCGCGGGCGAGGGGAGATGACGGACAAATTAACTCGATCGCTCGTGGTTCTGGAGCGCGAAGGTTACGACGCGCAGAAGAAGCTGGAACAAATTCGCGCAACCCATGAAAGTTTTACGCAGCATTTGCAGTTGCTGGAGGGAATCGAGCCAAAGGCCTGGAATCCCGCTGACCTGCCCAAGGAGCTGAGCCGGGCCTTGAGCACGGTGGACGACGCGCGCGCAGAATTCAGTCAGCAACGCAGCCGTCTGGAGGCCACGCCCGGTGATTCGCACGACCTCGAACTCCCGGAAGCGGCCGCGCCGCGCATGGACGGACTGGGCGCGCGACACTCTTTCGCTGAATGGATGCAGATCGGCCTGGCTTTCACGCTGCCGCTTATCGTCTGCGGGTTTATCGCGCTTCTCCTTTTCTTCTGGATGGCCGTGAAGGGGCAGTAATCCGAGCATGCGCCGCCGCTCACCTACTCCCGCGACACCGCTCGACCAGAAACAGGAAGAACTCGCTCGCCGCGAAAATCAGTTGCGCGACGAGATGCAGAAACTGCAGCGCATGATCGACGAAGCGCCGCGGGTGGCGGAGGAAACGACACGCCGCCAGCGGGAAGAGCTTCTCCATCGTGCTAACGAGGGCGGTAGCCGACTGGATGTCTCAATGGCGTTGCACGATAAGCGCTATCATGACGACGGCGCTGAAACGGGTCGTCGTCCGCGTTCCTTGCGCAAGGAACGGAGGGAGGGACGGATCGTCTTTCTTGTGCTGGTAGTTGCGCTTGCGGTCGCGGTGATCTGGCTGGCAACGCACTTGCATTTCTAGGTGCTGCCGTATGCCCGCTACGCCGGATTTCGATGTCGCTTACGTGGCAAAGCTCGCGCGGCTGAATCTTTCCCCGGCGGAGACGGCGCTCTTTCAAATGCAGCTCGGCCACGTTCTCGAGCATGCGGACAAGCTGAAGGAAATCGACGTCACGGCCGTGGAGGCTTCGGCCCACGCCATCCCGATGTTTAACGTTTTTCGCGAAGACGAGCCGCGCGCTTGGTTCACCGCGGAGCAGGCGCTCCAAAACGCGCCCGTCAAAGCCAACGGTCTTTTCGTCGTCACTAAAGTCGTCGAATGAAGCCGGCGGATCTGCCGGCGCTGAACATCGCCGACCTGCAATCTCTGCTCCGCCGGCGTGAAGTTTCGCCACGCGAAGCGCTCGAAGCTTTGCGCGTACGCGTGGCGGCGATCGAACCACAGATTGATGCGTACCTCTCGCTGGACACAGAAGACGCGCTGAAGCAGGCCGAGACAGCTGACGTCCGCCTCCCTCTCGGCGGCGTTCCGATCGCGATCAAGGATGTCATCAGCGTCGCCGGGCAGCCGTGCACATGCGCCTCGCGCATCTTGCGGAACTACATCGCCCCCTACGACGCAACCGTGATTACGAAATTGAAGGCGGCGGGCGCGATTCCGTTCGGTAAGACCAACATGGACGAATTCGCGATGGGATCCTCGACGGAAAACTCGAGCGTGAAACTGACGCGTAATCCGTGGGACCGGACGCGCGTTCCGGGCGGATCAAGCGGAGGTTCGGCGGCAGCCGTGGCCGCCGACCTCGCCTTCGGCGCGCTCGGCACCGACACCGGCGGCTCGATTCGCCAACCGGCCGCTCTGACGGGAGTCGTTGGATTGAAACCAACCTACGGTCGCGTTTCCCGGTTCGGATTGGTGGCGTTCGCGTCATCGCTCGACCAGGCCGGCCCACTGACCAAGAGTGTGCGCGACGCAGCACTGATCATGAACGCGATCGCCGGACCGGATCCGTGCGACAGCACCTGCTTCGATCGCGCTGCTCCTGACTACACAGCTGCTCTGGGAAAGGAAATCCGCGGGATGCGGCTCGGTGTGCCAAAAGAATACATGCTGGAGGGGATCGACCCGCAGGTGAAGTCGGCGGTGGATGCAGCCGTCAGACAGTTTGAGTCGTTAGGCGCCGAAATCGTCGACGTTAGTCTGCCGCACACCGATGACGCAATCGCCGTATATTACATCATTGCCACGGCGGAAGCATCGGCCAACCTCGCGCGATTTGATGGCGTTCGATATGGCTACCGCGCCGCGGACGCGAAAAGCATGCTCGATCATTACGGACGGACGCGCGCGGAAGGTTTCGGGGCGGAGGTAAAGCGCCGCATCATCCTTGGGACCTACGTCCTAAGCTCGGGATACTATGACGCTTATTACCTGCGCGCTCAGAAGGTTCGCGAGCTCATCCGCCAGGACTTCGCCCAAGCCTTCGCGAAGGTTGATGCCCTGATTTCGCCCACCTCTCCGGTGCCCGCCTTTAGAATCGGCGAACGCACTTCCGATCCCTTGCAGATGTATCTCGCGGATATCTTCACGAACGCGGGAAATCTTGCTGGAATCTGCGGTCTCAGTCTGCCGTGCGGATTCGCACAGATCGGTGATGCGAAGCTTCCGATCGGTTTGCAGCTTGTCGGCCCAGCGCTCGACGAAGAACGCATTCTGCAACTGGCCTACGCCTACGAGCAGAGCACCGAGTGGCACAAACATCGTCCACCGAGTCTGCTCGGGGCGGCCACCGAGTCGGTCGCAGCGTGAATGTTGTCCCCGTGCGAAGAGGGTGGGAAAATCTGATCGCGTGGTCAGACCGGGCGACGACGCGCCGCGCTGCTGTCTGGGTATTTAGCTGCGCCGCTGTCACCTTCGCGCTCGTCCCGGTCCTGCACGCTTTCCGCGGCCAAAGCATCAAGGATTATGAGCTGTGGTATCAGACCGGTCAGCTCGCATGGCACGGCCGCGAAATTTATCCGGATATGCGGGTGCAGAAGTTCGACTTCATGTATCCGCCATCGTGCGCGCTTTTCCTCGCTCCGGTCAGCGCACTCGGTCAGATCGGGCTGATCGTTGCGCTCGTCTTCCTGAACGCGGCGGCATGGATCGGCAGCATGCTTCTCTCGGTGCGCCTGGCCGACGGGAAAAAAGAGTCCGCGCCATTGCTGCTCTATCTGGTTCCAAACGCGATCGTCCTTCTCTTCGTTTGGGGAAATTTTCTTCTCGGCCAGCCGACGCTGCTTCTGCTCGCGCTCATGTTGGCCGCGTTCGCCGCGCTTCAATGTAATCGGCAGATCACCGCCGGCGCGCTGATCGGATTGGCCGCTGGAATTAAAGCGTTCCCGGTCGTGGCCATTCTCTACCTGCTTTATCGACGCTATTGGATTGCAGCGGCCAGTTTGG
>JACCXL010000256.1 GCA_013697015.1 Chthoniobacterales bacterium
GAGACCGAAATTCTTGGCCAGACAAAGAAAGCGTACGCCCAAGCGCGTGAGGCGGGCACAGCTGGCCCGTATCTGCATCGGCTTTTCCAAAGAGCTTTCCGCGTTGCCAAGCAGGTCCGTAGCCGGACGGATATCACCCGCGGCGCGGTCTCCGTTGGTTCGGTGGCGGTGGAGTTGGCGGTCAAGATTTTTGGAAATCTCGCCAATCGCAAAGCGCTGGTTCTGGGCGCCGGCGAAACGAGCGAGCGAACGGCGCGAGCCCTGGCGGCGCGCGGGGTGACTGATCTTCGAGTGAGCAATCGCTCCTTCGAACGTGGACAGGACCTGGCCAATCGAGTCGGCGGTCGCGCGGTACCGTTTGAGGACTGGAAGGAGCAATTTCGCGACATCGATATCCTGATTTCATCGACTTCTGCGGGGGAACCGTTGCTGACCGCGGCGATGTTGTATCCAATCAGCGCTGAGCGAGTCGATCGCCCGCTCTTCATTATCGATATCGCCGTACCGCGCGATATCGCGCCCGAGGTCAACGAGCTGGAGGGCGTTTATCTTTACGACATCGATTCTCTTCGGACGATCGCCGCCCGGTCTCTCGCGCAGCGCCGGGAACAAATTGCGGCAGGGGAGGAGATAATTGCGGAGCACGTCAGCGCGTTTGCGGAATCACTTCAAGGCGGCGCGACTGCGCTGCGACACGCCAAGATGACCGAGCACGACGCTCTGTCCGAGGCGCCGCTGCGACCCTCCGAATCGTGAGCAGATCGTCGGCGTCCTGAGGGAATGCACCGCGGAAATACGATCGTGCTGGGCACGCGCGGGAGTGAACTGGCGCGAACGCAAACGCAAATGGTCGCGAACGCGCTGCGCAACGCTCATCCCGGTCGTCAGATCGAAATCGCCGTTATTAAGACAAGCGGTGACGAACGCGCCTCCGATCAAGCGTTAGGATCCGATCGGCACGCGGGGCGAAAAGGACTCTTCACGGCGGAGATCGAACGCGCGCTGCGGTGCGGAGAAATCGATGTCGCCGTGCACAGCGCGAAAGATCTTCCCAGCGAGGCGAATGAGCAGTTGGTCATCGGCGCCGTCCTGCCCCGCGCGGACGCGCGAGACGTTCTCGTCACAAGGGAAGAAGGCGGACTGCACGGGCTGCGCGCGAAGGACGTTATCGGAACCGGGAGCGTGCGACGACAGTGCCAACTTCGCTGGCAGCGTCCCGATCTTCAGCTCGCGGACCTGCGCGGAAACGTGCCGACCCGCCTGCGGAAATTAGGAGAAGGAAATTGCGCGGCGATACTCCTCGCCACAGCGGGACTGGAACGCCTCGGTCACGCGCCCTCGACGGGTCGCATCGCAGTGGACGCGCTGACGTTTTTTGCCGAAATCCTCGATCCTGAGATTTTTCTACCGGCTGGTGGACAAGGTGTGATCGCGCTCCAGATCCGGAGGGAGGACGAGGAGACAAACGAATTGCTCCGGCCGATTGATCACGGGGCGACGCGCTGCTGCTTGCGCGCGGAGCGTGAGTTCCTGCGCCTGCTCGGAGGTGACTGTGCGACGCCCGTGGGTACTCTCGCTACGATTGAAAAGGGCGTCATGACATTACGCGCGCAACTTTTCACACCTCCGACAGCGACGCCACGATCGAGGCGTGTCGAAGGAGTGGCGAAATCGGCCGAGGAATTGTCGCGCCGCTTATGGGAAATGATCAATGAGTGAGACGACGAAGAAAGGCAGCTGCGCTCTAGTGGGAGCGGGTCCGGGCGATCTCGGTCTGCTCACATTGAGAGCGAAAGAGTGCATCGAAGAGGCCGAAGTGCTGGTCTATGATTATCTCTGTAATCCGGAGACGCTCAAATGGGCCCCCCCGACCGCGGAGATCGTTTATGCCGGGAAACAATCCGGCGCGCACACGCTCTCGCAGGACGAAATCAACGCGCTTCTGCTTAAGCACTGCGGCGAGGGAAAACGCGTGGTTCGCCTGAAGGGCGGCGACCCCTTTGTTTTCGGGCGCGGCGGTGAGGAAGCGCTTGCCCTGGCAAAGGCGGGCATCCCATTCGAAGTCGTGCCGGGTGTCTCATCCGCGGTCGCGGCTCCGGCGTATGCCGGGATTCCTCTGACCCATCGTGAAATGAGTTCACACGTGACCTTCTTCACGGGTCACGAGGATCCAAAAAAAGAGGCGAGTTCGATCGATTTCTCCGCACTTGCAAAGATCGGCGGCACGCAAGTGATGCTCATGGGGGTCGAGCGTATCGACGCCATCGCGGGGGAGATGATGAGCCACGGTGTACGACACGATTTGCCCGTGGCTCTGATCCAATGGGGCACGACTGGAAGACAGAAGGTTCTCGTCGGACAACTGCATGATATTGGACGACGCGTCAGGGACGCCGGTTTTTCCCCGCCTGCCGTGGCCATCTTTGGGGAAGTCGTGCGGCTGCGAGAGAAGCTGCAATGGTTCGAGAATAAACCGCTTTCCGGCAAGCGGATCGTCGTGACGCGGACGCGAGTCCAGGCCGGAGCTTTAAGCAGCCAGCTTCGCGCGCTGGGCGCGGACGTGATCGAACTCCCGACGATCCGGATCGAGCCGCCCACCGATGTGCGCGCCTTCGCCGAACTGGTACAGAATGCGCATGGCTACGACTGGATCGTTTTTACAAGCCCCAATGGAGTGAACGCGTTCTTCGACTTGTTCTACAAGCTGTATGACGATGCGCGCGAAATCGGCGCGGCGAAGATAGCGGCGATCGGACCTGCGACGGCCCAACGCCTGAAGGAATTCCACGTGCACGTCGATCTGCAACCGCCGGAATTCGTGGCGGAATCGATTTTGCGCGAGTTTCAAAAAATGGGCGGAGTCGAAAACCTCCGAATTCTTCTCGCGCGCGCGGAACAGGCGCGGGATTTGCTCCCCAAGAAGCTCTCGGAGATGGGGGGGATTGTGGACGAAGGCTATGCTTACCGAACTGTGGCAGAGACACGCGACGAAACCGGCGCGCGTCGTCGGCTGGTGGACGAAGGGGCTGACCTGATCACTTTTACGAGCTCGTCCACGGTGGAGAATTTTGTGGCGCTTCAGCTGCCGTGGCCGAAAGGAATGCGGGTGGCGAGCATCGGTCCGATTACCTCGAAAACCGCCCGCGAACACAGTCTCACCGTAGCCACGGAAGCGCGCCGGCACGACATCCCGGGGCTCGTCGCGACGATTCGGAAATTCTACCGCGTATAACCTAAATGCCGCCCCCCACAATCAGGGTTACCGACGAATTTGCGTCCGCGATGCAGCAACTCAGCGCGGAAGCGCAAAAGACGATGGCGTCCGAGGGAGGCGCGGATTCGGGCGCTTCCGAAAAGCAAGCCGCCCTAATGTTGCAGGAGATGCGCGCCCTAAACACGCGTGTGCAGAGCCTCGAGCAGTCGCTTTTGACACGGCTCGACAAGCCACCGGTCGTTCCCGGCCTGGAATTACAGGAGCAGCTCCGCAAGATGGACGAGCATATGGTGGCGCTGCGTAATACCGAAACCGTAAACCAGCGTCTCTTCGATTCGCTGCACGAAGAGCTGATCAAGTATCGCGACAACTTCTTGCACGAGTCCCTGCAGAAACCATTCATTCGCGATCTGGTCGTCTTGTTCGATGACCTGAGCAGTCTGCACGCCCAATTACAATCCGCTGGCGCGGCTGGTGATGGAGGGCGTAGCTCGATGGGCCACTGGTCTGAAAACCTGGAGAATTCAATTCATTCGCTTGTAGAAGTGTTGCATCGCCTGGAGGTGAACCAGATTGAGCCGAAGGACAAGGTGGACCGGGCGTTGCACCGTGTCGTCAGCTACGAGCCGGCCGATTTCGCGGAGGACGATGAACGGATCGTCATGCGGGTGAAACGCGGTTTCCTCTGGCGGGATCAGGTCTTGCGGCCGGAAGAAGTGGTCGCGAAACGCTACAGTTAAGCGGCGCCCCAGTCCTCGCGGGTGCGGCATTTTTCCCTGCGCAATCCGGCACGGAATCTGCACTTGAAGAGGGCTGGCCCGCCCTATGTGCCGCGCGCACCGCCTTTCCCATTTATGACTCACCGCAAAGCAGTTGGAATCGACCTCGGCACGACTTTCTCCGCTGTCGCGCATATTGACGCCTACGGCAAACCACAGATCATTCCGAACGCCGAGAGCGAACGGATCACGCCTTCCGTCATTCTCTTCGACGGAATGACCGCGATTGTCGGCACCCTCGCCAAGAACAGCTCCGTCGCCGAGGCGGAGAAAATCGTCGACTTCGTGAAGCGTGAAATCGGGAAGCCGAAAGACGAATTTTCGCGTGAATTTGGAGATCGATCCTATTCTGCGGAAGAACTTTCGGCTTTGATTCTAAAAAAGCTCAAGGCGGACGCCGAGAAGTATCTGAAGGAACCGATTACCGACGCCGTCATCACGGTGCCAGCCTATTTTAACGATGCTGAACGCACCGCGACCATTACGGCCGGACAGCTCGCAGGCTTGAACGTGCTGCAGATTATCAACGAGCCCACGGCCGCGGCGGTCGCCTATGGCTTGGATAAGCTCGATCAGGATCAGACCGTTTTTGTATTCGATCTGGGCGGCGGAACTTTCGACGTCACGATCATGCGGATCGAAAGCCACGGCATCCAGATGTTGGCCACCAATGGCGACCATCGGTTGGGCGGCAAAGATTGGGACGACATCCTCGTGAATCTTATCGCGGAGGAATTCGATCGTGCGCACGGTGAGAATCCGCTGCTCGATCTCCAAAGTTATCAGGATCTGCAAAGTCGGGCGCTCGCCGCCAAGATTCAGCTCTCCAGCCGTCCGCGCACCGCCATCATCCACAATCACAACGGCAAAAGCGTGAAAGTGGAGATCACGCGGGAAGATTTCGAGAAGCGCACCCGACACCTCGTCGAGAAGTGCAAGATGATCTGCGAAATCGTGATGCAGGAAGCGAAATTGAAATGGACAGATCTCGACAAAATCCTGCTTGTTGGTGGCATGACCCGCATGCCGATGGTTCGGCAAATGATCGAGGGTTTCTCGCCGACCCCGGTGGTGGACGACGTTAATCCTGACGAGGCCGTGGCGCTGGGTGCGGCGATCCAAGCTGTTCTCCTGCTCCTGAAAGAGGAGGAAGTTTCCGGCGAAAAGGTGCTACCGGAAAATACCCGGCAGCAATTTTCCTCCCGCGAGGGCGGTCTGATTCAGGTGACGAACATTACCTCGCACACGCTCGGCGTCGTGCTGTGGGACGAGGCGCACCTGGAGGAATATGTCTTTCCGATGATTCGCAAAATGACGGCGATTCCGGCGACGGCAAAAAATTCCTTCGGCACCGCGACCGCGAATATGGGCAAGGCCGTGGTACGGGTGGTGGAGGGGGAGAGCACCCTGCCCGCAGAATGCACACCCCTCGGGATTTGCGATGTGGAGCTGCCGGCCTTCCTGCCGAAGGGCTCTCCGGTTGAACTCACGTATGAGTACAACGCGAATCAGGTTCTCGAAGTTGCGGTGCATGCGTACGGCAACGAGGCGAAAGTGACGATCCAGCGGAATACGGGTCTGGCACCGGCCGAGATCGGGTCGGCGACGACTGCGATGGATGTCGTAAAAGTCGTCTGAGCGCGACCCCAATGGAAGTCAACTTCCCGCTCCCACTCCCGGACGATCCGCAGAAATGGGATGGCTGGAGCAATTACAAATCCTCCAATCTCTACGAGCGCCTGTGTCTTGACCCTCGCGCGAATCCGAGCAACGACCTCATTGAAGCGCACTGTCGGGAACTGCTTCGTTGGTGGCAGAAAAAACTCCCGCTTAAGAATCAGCCTAGTAACCCGCTCGCCCAGCTGCTGCGTCCGGGCCTGGACGAATCCTCCCGTTATCTCACCGAAGCGCGTGTGGAGCTGCTTGATCCAGAGCGCCGGCGCCATCTCGATGACGAACTGGCAGCGCGAGTGCAGGAACAGGCGATCGCGGAATTTCACAAATATCTGACGTTCGCCATCGCGAATGGTGTGCTGACGAACGACGAGGAAAAAAACCTTCTGCGCTTCGGAACGGAGCACGGGCTAAGCCAGGAACAGATGCTTGCCTACGTGGACGCCGAACTGAAGGATGGCGGCGCGCAGCGCGTCCAGACTGCCTCCGCGGAAGTTCCGACGCGTTCGTCCAGTCCCGAGAAAACGCGACGCCCCAAATCGGTCGATCCACGCGAGGACTTTCTTCGCATGCTGCGGTTGAGCGGACTCGATAGCGATGGGATGAGCGACGACACGCGCGATGCGTTCGTGAACATGGCCGAGAATCTCGGGATCGAAATCGAGGACGCGGAGGACCTTGTCGATGTCTACCTGGAAGAAGCCGATCGGCTGGCCAATCCCGGCGTGCAGATCGAGCCCGTGCGGGTAGCGGCGCCGACGCCAGCGTCGGCTGCCAAAGCCCCCGCGCCCGAAGTCACTGCGCAGGCAGCGGCTCCCATCATCGCACCCGAGAGCGAGCGGGCCCGCTTCGCGAACTTCCGAAACTCGACCGGCGCTCAGATGTTCTTTGCGCCGTCGACCGAATTCGTCATGGGCAGCGAAGCGCTCGATGCGGCGCCGAATGAACGCCCGTTAACGAAGGTGGCCTTAAGCCGTTTCTACATGTCCCGCTGGCCAGTGACCAACGAGGAATACGAACAGTTCGATCCCGCCCACTCGCGGAAGCGCGCGCCTGGAGCCGGCGATCGCCACCCCGTGGTTTACGTCACCAGCTTGGAAGCGATGAAGTACTGCGTCTGGCTCGCCACGCGGGAACGAAAGAAATATCGGCTACCGAGCGAGGCGGAGTGGGAGTACGCGGCCCGCGGGACGGATGGCCGACACTATCCCTGGGGGAGTCATTCGCGGCGCGGGGACCTCGCGAATTTTGCGGATCGGAATACGGTCTTTGCCTGGAGCGATCGCGAAATCGACGATGGCTACCCGGAAAGCTCTCCGGTCGGCGCCTTCCCTCTCGGCGCGAGTCCGTTCGGACTGGAGGACATGGCTGGAAATGTCTGGGAATGGTGCCTTGATTATTTCGAGCCGTATCGAGGAGTGCCGAAAGTGAACCCGCACGGCCCCACCTCGGGCGCCAAACGCATCTATCGCGGCGGCAGCTGGAAGTCGCGCTTCAACAGCCTGCGCACGACGACGCGGGGCTCAAATGTCCCGAATTATTCGTGCAACGATCTCGGTTTCCGGATCGTTTGCGAATGCGAGTAGGCTGCAACGGCGTCTTGGAGCGACGTAGCGGCGCGGCGTACAAAGCAACGGCGCTCAAAAGCGCCGCTCGCCCGCACCGAAATGTGGGTGAACGCCGCGGCTAGGCCGGATTGAAGCGGAACTTTGTGCGCCCGCGCTTCGCATTCGCCTTTGCCTTGCGACGTGTCTTCTGTGACGGCGTCTCAAATGCGCGCAGCCTGCGCACTTCCTCAAGAATGCCTTCTGCGTCGAGCTTGTTCTTGAGCCGCTTCAAAGCGCGGTCAACCGGCTCACCTTTTCGGACAATCACTTCTGGCATGTTAAATCTCCTGGATTAAAAGTGGGGGGAGGAATTCGAGTCCGGAACGACCGGCGGGAGCGAAAATACAGGCCCGCCGCCGAGGAGTCAACTCTTGTGAATAACTTTCCTCAGGAGGTCGCAGGCGTCTTCGCGCCAGCCGTTTTTTCCACAATCTCCCGGCGAAGTGAGCTGGTGCTGCCCCCGCGGGCCCGCGTCCACCAGAGCACGATGGGAGAGGCTATGAAGATGGACGAGTAGGTTCCAACAACGACGCCCACGATGATCGCCAGGGCAAAGTCACGGAGCACGGAGCCGCCGAAGAAAAATAGGCAAAGAATGGGGATCAACGTCACCCCGCTGGTCAGGATCGTGCGGCTCAACGTTTGATTGATGCTGTCGTTCATAATCTGCTCGATCGAGCCTTTGCGCCCGCTGGCCAGTCCTTCCCGAATCCGGTCATAGACGACGATGGTGTCGTTGATGGAATAGCCGGCGATCGTCAGCACCGCACCCACCATCGTTAGTGTTAACTCCCGGCCGAGGAGCGAGAAAACGCCGACCGTGATGAGCACATCGTGGAGCAGTGCCACGATCGCACCGACCGCGAAGGAGAGCTCAAAGCGAAACGTGACGAAAATCAAAATTCCGACGATGCCCAGAGCCAGTGCCCAGAGGGAACTTTTGGCCAGCTCGCCGCCCACCAGCGCGCCCACCCGTTCGGCGCGCTCCACCTTAAATCCTGCGTTCGGGAGCGTCTGCGCGACCTGTTTCTCGATCGCCTCGCTCGTGTTGATCGGGCTGCGGATCGTGACGTAGTTCTTTCCGCCCTGGGCAGACTCCTGAATCGGCGCGTCATCGAGGTGCAATGGTTTCAATGCATCGCGAACCTGCCCCACCGGAACCAGCTGCGGCGAACTCAGAGTCAGCAGGT
>JACCXL010000273.1 GCA_013697015.1 Chthoniobacterales bacterium
CCGTACGGCCGTGAGCTCGGCGTGCCGACCGTTTTGCCCGCCATCGATTCGTCGAGCGCCACCTTGACGTAGTTGGTGGAACTCGGGATGTCCGCTGGGTTCGGCGACGCCTTGCTGTCGATGGCGCCTTCGTAAATCACTTTGCCCTCAGGATTGACGACGAACATGTGCGGCGTGTTCTTCGCACCGTAGGCGCGTCCGGCTTTCCCGTCGCTGTCGAGCAGGAGCGCAGTGGAATGTCCTTTCCAATCGGCCATTGTCTTGTTGGCCTGCTCGGGAGTAAGGCTGCCTTCCGTGCCGGGCGCGGACGAATCGATCGTAAGCCAGACGACGCCCTTGCCCGTGAATTCCTGCTGCAGCTTCTGCATGTTGCCGCTGCCGTAATGTTTTTTCACAAACGGACATTCTGGATTGAACCACTCGAGCACGACGTATTTGCCTTTGTATTGAGAAACGGTCTGGGTTTTGCCTTTGGAATCGATGACCGAGACGTCGGGGGCGGCGCTTCCGACGGGCGGTGAGTCAGCGGCGAAGAGCGCGACATTAGTGAAGGTGACGAGCAGGGCGAGGAGTGATGCTTTTTTCATAGATTATTGAGCGGCCACATGTGGACCGATGGTTTCGAGTTTGTCCAGGACGATACGTTTGGTTAGCAATTCCGGAAACACGATTGGTTCGGAGGATTTGCCGGCGGGGTAGAGCACGTAAAGTGGGACACCCGGGCGGCCGAATTGTTTCAACATTTTCGTAATCTCGGGATCGGCGTTGGTCCAATCGGCGCGGATTTTCACGACGCCACGCTGCTGGAAGGCATCACGAACAGCCGCTGATTCCAGCACGGTCGCTTCGTTAAACTTGCACGTGATGCACCAGGCGGCGGTGAAATCGATGAAGACGGGACGGTCCTGATCCAGTTCTGCTCGCAACGCGGCGGGCGTAAATGCTTTCCAATCGCCCGACCCGGCAAGTTCCGCGGGGGTTGCATTCGTCGCACGAAACTTCCCACCCAAGAAGTAAACGACGCTCGTCACGACCAGCAGCGCCATCACCAATCCCGCGATGAAGCGCGTCCGCGCCGGATTAACTGGAGTCCACCAGATGCCTTTGATCCAGCAGGCGAGGCTCAGCGCCAGCAGGAAGCAACTTGTCCAGATGACCGCGCCCAAGCCGCGTTCGGCCCCGATCACCGAGAGCAGGAAAATGAGGGTGGCGAGGAGAAGAAAACCCATGAGCTGTTTAAGGTGGGACATCCAGGGGCCAGGTTTCGGGAGAAAACGGAGCCAGCGCGGCTCCGCGCACAGGATCAAGTAAGGCGCGCTCATCCCCGTCGCGATCGCAGCGAACATCAGCAGGAGGAGCGCGCTGGATTGCGTGAAAGCGAAGCCGAGCGCGGTCCCCAGAAACGGCGCGGTGCACGGGGTGGCCAGGATGGTGGCGAACATCCCTTGGAAAAAAGAGCCGGCCTCGCCGCCGCGGTCACTCCAGCCGGAGACGGCGCGACTCGCGGATTGCGGTAGCGCGATTTCGAAGACGCCCAGCAGGTTGAGGGCAAACACCAGCACGACCGCACTCATCGCGAGGACGAAGTAGGGATTCGTGAATTGAAACGCCCAGGTAATCTGATGACCGGCCGACTTCAGGAGAATCAGAACGACTGCGAGCCCGATGAACCATGCGAAAATTCCAGCGGTGAAGGCGAGTCCGCTCCGCAAAATGCGCTTACGACTTTGGCCGGCCTGCTGCATAAACCCGAAAATCTTCAGTGAAATCACCGGGAGAACACATGGCATCAGATTGAGGATGAACCCTCCTAAGAGTCCGAGAACCAGAAATCTCAGGATGCCGCGGGAGTCTGGATTGGTCGAGCCGCCGGAATTTACGATGATTCTGTTCGGAGCGGGAAGCGTCCAGGCGCGCCGGTTTTCCTGATTACCGAGAACGACCAAGCCATCGATCGAAGATGCCCCGGCGTCGCTGGTTTCAATCGGAATTCGAAAATCGACTCTGCCGGGAGCGCGTGCCGCAACCACGGGATGCCCGACAACAATACTCGGCGGCGGTATGGGAAAAAAATCCGCTGCGGAATTGGAGTCGAACCCCGACCCGGTAAGCATCAGCTCCAGATTTGTTCCGGAACGTTTCCAGCTCGCGGTCGCACGGCTATCTGCCGGCCAGGGCTGCGGGCTGAGTTTCTCGAAGCGCGCGAACAATTCGCTCTGGGCCGCTGCGTTCGTCTGCCCGACCGGCAGTTCGAGCTGCATAGAGGCGCTCCCGGGAATACAAATTTTTTCGCAGACCAACCAGCTCGCTTCGGCAGCGAGCTTCACGCTTGTCTCCGCCAGCTGATCCGGGGGGGTGATCTCCTGAGTAAGCAGCACCTCGTCGTGATAACCGTAAATCTCGATGTCGCCTGGCTCTTTCAGCTTCAGCGGGGTGGGCCAGCGCAACTCGCCGACTTTCCAGCCTGCTGGCAGATTCCATTTGATCTCCGTCGGGATACCCGCGTCTCCAGGAAACTTCCAATATGTATGCCAGCCTGGCGCCATTTGCAGAAGAAGACCTACCGTAAAACTCCGGCCAGGAACCACGCCGGTTGTGTTCGCGACGAGCTGCGCGTGAACAAGCTCTCGCCCCTGATACGTCTGAGCGCGACAGGGGTGTGGGAGGGCGATCGAGCC
>JACCXL010000226.1 GCA_013697015.1 Chthoniobacterales bacterium
CTTCACCCAAAAGTTGATCTCCACTTCGCCATCGATCATGGAAGGCAATGCGGCCTGCGGAAGGCGCGTTTTCTCCCATTGCTCGTGGAAGGCGGTCGGAAAAAGAAAAAACTCACGGTGCTGGAAACGGAATCCGTCCCGACCTTCTGCAATCCCACCCTTTCGTAGGATGATGCTCTGCTGACCACCGCCCAGCGCCGCACAAACAATGGCCCACTCCTTGAAACCGACGCTTTCCATTTTGTAGGAGGCAAACTAGCGTCGCGATGATGCCGTTCAAGATCGACCTGCACACGCACTCGTTCTTTTCGGGTGATGGAGTTTCCAGTCCCGAAGACCTCATCAACACCGCGCGCGCCAAAGGGCTGCACGGTTTTGCGATTACAGATCACAACACCTGCGACGCAGTTACCTACCTGCTCGAGAAGGGTTTCATGCGGGCGGATGGAAACCCGGTCGATAATTTCCTGATCATTCCTGGCGTCGAGGTGACCACGGCGGAGGGTCACCTGCTCTGCATCGGGACGACGCTTCCGTACCTGAAGGGCAAACCGGCGCGCGAGATCTGCGAATTAATCCACGAGCGCGGTGGTCTCGCCATTCCTCCGCACCCGTACGATCTATTTCGGGCGGGCATTCGCTCCGCCACGCTCGAGACGCTGCCGATCGATGCGCTGGAAGTGTTCAATGCGGCCACCACGCTGCGTCGCTACAACCGCTACGCTTTCAAATACGCGCAGGTGCGCGGACTCCCGATGACCGCGGCGAGTGATGCGCATCATGCCGCGGCGGTCGGGACGGCCTACACCATCCTGAACACGGACGACTTTTCAGTCCGCGGCATCCTGGCGCAGATCCTCAAGAGCAACGAACTCAATCAGCATTACCTGACGCCAAAAGACAGTGTCCGAAAGACCTGGAACAATTGGCTGCGGCTTCGTCGACCGAAGCGCCTGACGACCGCCGAAGCCAAATTCGAGAACGGCCGTCAGTTGCCGCCGTGAGCTGCGGACGGATCGGCGCGCTCGCTGAGAATTTCACGTAAAGCCGAGACGTCCGTGACGGGCGCGCGGCAGGTGAAATTTTCACAAACATAAGCCGTCGCCTCTCCTTGCAACGGTGTCATAGCGGCGAGTGCTTCGATTTTATCGCCAAGATAGTGCTGCGCTTCACCGCCGTCGGCCAACATCACGATCTTCCGCGGGAAGAAATTCCGATGCACTTCGCGCAAAAGTGCCCGCGTGTCGGACGCGCCATGCGCGCCCGCGATCACGATCTGCTTCGGTGTCGCGAGTGAATAGTCGAGAGCGACCAACATCTGCGGCAGCGCACTCGGAAAATGAGCGATCTGCCGGGCGAACGCTGCCACCGTTTTTCGTCCCTCCCCTTCCAACACGCGCTCGTTTCGCAGCTGTGCCAGCCGCAGAAGATTTAACGCGGCAACGGAGCTGGCGGCTGGCTCCGCGCCGTCGTTATCCTCTTTCATGCGCAGCAGAATGCTCGCGTCTTTCTCGGTGCCCGCGAAGTAACCTCCTTGCTCTGGGTCTAGAAACAGCCGGTCCTGCGTCGTCTGCAGTTCCGTTGCGAACTTTAGCCAGGCGACGTCGAAGGACGCTTCGTAAAGATCGAGCAGA
This sequence comes from Chthoniobacterales bacterium, assembly GCA_013697015.1. Taxonomy (GTDB): domain Bacteria; phylum Verrucomicrobiota; class Verrucomicrobiia; order Chthoniobacterales; family UBA10450; genus JACCXL01. Next base: position 1,635 of record JACCXL010000226.1, read on the forward strand.
CCCTGAATGACAAACGCGTAGTCGTCGGCAAAACCATCGATCGCGCTCCTGCCTTCACGGAAATTTCGAACCAGCACGCCGCGCGCGGAATCGAACAACTGATCGCGCACAAAAGAAGCCGCGCGTTCGGCGGCGTTCAGATAATCCGTATCGTCCAGAATCTGCGCGGCGCGGGCGAAGGCAGAGATCATGAGGCCGTTCCAGGCGGTGATGATTTTATCGTCCAGGTGCGGCCGGGGGCGTTGTGCGCGTCGCTCTCGCAGCTTCGCGCGCGCTAGCTCGAGGATGCTCTCAATCTCGGACATTGGCTGATGAAACTGTTCCGCCGCCTGCGCCGCATCATGTCGTTGGATCAGAATATTCTTCCCGCGAAACTCCCCGTGCGGATCGGCGCCACTGGGGGCGTTCCCCTCTTCGTGGACGCCGTAGGTGTAGCAAAAAAGTTCCGCTGCGCCGCCGAGCAGCTCGTCGATCTCGCTCTTCGTCCAAACGTAAAATGCGCCTTCGGCATGGGCCGCGCTCCCGTGTGCCACCAAACTATCCGCGTCCTCAGCCGAGAAGAATCCTCCTTCCGGTGACGTCATGTCGCGACGGACGTAGTCGAGGATGTCTCGCGCCACAGTTTCGAAATACGGATCACGCGTGATCTGAAACGCGTCCAGATAAGCGACCGCCAGCTGTGCCTGGTCGTAGAGCATCTTTTCGAAATGCGGAACATGCCAGAATGCATCGACCGAGTAGCGGGAGAACCCGCCGCCTAAATGATCATGCATTCCTCCGTGGGCCATTTTTCGCAACGTGAAAAGGTGCATTTCCAGCGCGTGCGCGCGCATCGCCTGATCGAAGTTCGGATTCGCGTAGATGCGGAGCAGGAAATTCAATATTACCGGCCGCGGAAATTTGGGCGCTGATCCGAAACCGCCTTCGTGCGCGTCGTAGGTTCGTGCGAGCTGCCGATAGGCGGTTTCGAGAATGCCCGCATCCAGTTGTTGCGTGCTCTCTGATCCACCCGTTTGCGCCTCGGCCAGCGCCGCGACGATCCGCGAGCCCTGCTCGGCGATTTTTTCTCGATCTTGTTTCCAAGCCGCGGCAATGCGCTCCAGCACCTTCCGAAAGCCCGGCTGCCCATGCCGATCAACTGGCGGGAAGTAGGTTCCGCCCACGAACGGCTTCAAGTCCGGCGTGAGCCACACACTCATGGGCCAGCCGCCGCCGCCCGTCGTCGCCTGCACGAAAGTCATGTAAACGCGGTCCACGTCCGGCCGTTCCTCGCGATCGACTTTGATGTTCACAAACTCGCGATTCATGATCTCCGCAGTCTCTTCATTCTCGAACGACTCGTGCGCCATGACGTGGCACCAATGACAGGTGGAATAGCCGATGGAGAGAAAGATCGCTTTGTTCTCGTGCCGCGCTCGTTCGAACGCCGCGTCGCCCCATGGAAACCATGCGACCGGGTTGCCCGCGTGCTGGAGCAGATAGGGAGATTTCTCCTCCGCGAGCCGGTTACGGAATTCGGTCGCTTTCGGGTCAGCGCTCACGTTTCACGCTAGCGTGAGAAGGCGAAAGGCGGAAGAAACTTGTCAACCTGCGTCGGTCCGCGAAAGCTGCCGCACGAATTCCGACGGATTTCGTGCCGATGGACCACGTTAATTTGACCGTTCTGGCGATCGCGATCGCGGCGGTGGCGTTCCTCTATTCCAGCGTCGGTCACGCCGGAGCGTCGGGCTATATCGCGACAATGGCGTTGCTGGGCGCGACGCCGGCGGCAATCCGCCCCACCGCGCTGGTTCTAAACATTCTGGTTGCTTCCATTGCGACGTTTGCATTCTGGCGGGCCGGACACTTCGATCGGCGAATGTTCTGGCGCTTCGGCTGTCTCTCGGTTCCCGCTGCCTACCTCGGCGGATACATGCAGCTTCCCAGTTTCTACCTCAAGTTGATTCTCGGCGTGGTGCTACTTTTCTCAGCGTTGCGGCTGGTGTTTCGCCAAGGCGACCCGACGATTTTGGTTTCGCCTTCGCTGCCGACGGCGATGTCCATCGGCGGCTTCATCGGATTGCTTTCCGGCCTTACTGGAACAGGAGGCGGCATTTTCCTGACGCCGCTGCTGCTCTTGCGCCGCTGGGCACATACACGTCAGGCGGCGGCTGTCTCAGCGATGTTTATCCTGCTGAATTCGTTCGCGGGACTGTTTGGTTACATCACGGCCCAGCGATCTCTGCCCAGGCTTGGCCTGCCCTTGGCGGCGGCGGCCATCGGCGGCGGTCTATTCGGCTCTTATTTTGGCAGCCGAGTTTTCCATGTGCGGCTAATTTCCCTGTTGTTGGCGGCCGTCCTGACCATCGCCGGCCTCAAACTGATCTTCACGCACTGAATCTGGTTTGCGTTCTCACTCCAACAGTGAAATCAGGGGAGCCTCCGCCGGGGACCATGGGTTCAACGCGTAATCCGACGCGACGATGCGATCCGCGTGATCGTCGAGCAAGCGCCGAAAGTCCGTGATCGCGAGCGAGTGGGTCACGGGCTCGAATGGCGCGAGATTGGCCGTTGCCAGCCGGAACAAGCGAACCGCCGGCGCCAGACGCCGGCCGTGCTTCGGATGTGTCGGATGCTCCCAATGCTTTTTCAGGTGCACAAACGCCCCCGCGCTTTGAATCAAACCTTTGAAGAAATTCGAGTCGACTGAATTTGTGCGCAGCCAGAGATGCTCGAGCACATCGTGCGCTTCGTAATACTGCTGTGCGTTCCAGCATTGGAAAAAACCACGGTAAAACGGGTTTTGTGCGACCCGCGCAGATTTCGTCGGGCTGCCGCCGGCCAAGCCTTCCACAAAACGTTCGATCCTCTCGCCTTTGCTCATCGCAGTTTTAGCTTCATGTTCCGGAAGGAAATGGGCAAACGAGAGCGCGTGATTGTTGAGGAGGGCCTGCGACTCGGCGGTTGCGGCCTTGGGGCATGACCATGCCGGCGGTTTTCACGGCTCTCGTTCTCCTCGTTTGCTTCCTGATTGTCTGCTCCGCCTTGTTCTCCGGGCTCGAGACCGCGCTCTTCTCCCTCAAAGCGCATCAGCTCGAGCGGTTGAACGAACGGCATCCGTCGCTCCGGAAATTTCTCCAACTTTTCCGCGAGAATCCACGTCGCGTACTGAACGTGCTTCTGCTCGGCGATGCGCTCGTGAAAGTGCCGCTGGTCGTGTGCTGTCTGTTTCTGGTCTGGGAAGGTCCGCTGGCTGCTCGCTTCCCGCAGTGGCTCGCCGCGAGCGCCATCTTTGCCGTCATTGTCCTGCTTTGCGATCTGATCCCGAAGCTGCTCGCGTTATCAGCGGCCTACCGTCTTTCCGCGGTCGGAGTGATGACGCTGAATGCCTCAGTGCCGCTGCTTGACCGGGTCGGCCGTTGGCTGGAACAACTCAGCAACGCCGTCGCAGATCGCGTCACGCCGACGCACCTGCGGACACGTGCGAGGTTGTCCGACGAGGAACTCGAAACTCTCGTGGAGATCGGCGAGGAGGAAGGAACGCTGCAGGAAGCGGAAGGCGAGATGATCCAGGAAATCATCAAGCTGGGCGACAAGACCGCGAAGGATTGCATGACGCCGCGAGTCGATACGTTCTCGCTGCCCGACGATCTGACCAATGAAGAAGCAATCGTGCAGCTGCAGGCAAAACGCCACCGCCGCGTCCCAGTCTATGCCGAAACGCCGGACCAGATCGTCGGAATCATCGACGTAAAAAGCCTCCTGCTCGATCCGTCGGTTCCTTACACTGAGCGGCTCGTCGCTCCCTTCTTCGTCGCCGAAACGATGCGTGCGATGGATCTACTGCGCGGCTTCCTCATGCACGCGCAGGGTCTCGCCATCGTGGTGGACGAATTCGGAGGCACGGAGGGAATCATTACGCTTTCCGACATCGTGGAGGAGATAATCAGCGATGCTGCGCCCCTCGGTGACGCCGATCTCTACATCGAACCGCTCGCCGACGCGCGTTTTCTCGTCAGCGGCAACGCGCGTCTCGACGACTTGAGCGAACATCTCGGTTTCGAGTTGGAGGCCGACGGCCTCGATACGATCGGCGGATTCGTCTTCAACCGTCTGGGTTATCTTCCGCCAGCTGGAACGGAATTGGAGATCCCGCGCCTCGCCATCACCGTACGCCGCACCAGCCGGAAGCGCATCGAAGAATTGCTCCTCGAAAAAACCACGTGCATCGCGAATGACGCCGACAGCAAAGGAGCGATCTCCGTCGAAACATGATGACCGTTTTTCTGATCCTCTGCCTGTGGACGGTTTCCTTCTGCTTCGCGGGTATCGAAGCGGGCCTTCTTTCCATCGATCCAGTGCGATTGAGAAATCGCGTGAAACAGCGGAATCGTGGAGCTTTGCGCTTAAACGCATTACTGCGAACGCCTGAGCGCCTCCTCGTGACCGTTTTGTTGGTCACGAATATGGCAGACATCGTGGCGCTGCTGCTGCTGACGAGAAGCTGCGTGCACGCATTTGGCTACGCCGGATTTGGCGTGGTGATCCTGCTCGCGTTTCCGATCTACATCTTCATCCTCGGCGTTTTACCGAAATCGCTTTTTCGGCGCTTTCCGTTCCGCGCGCTCGCCGCCCTGGCCGACGTTCTCGCCGCCGTTTCCTTCGTGCTCTGGCCCGTCCTGGAGCTTGGGGCGCTCGCCGGGCGCATTTTGCAGCCGGCCCGGTCGGCGAAACGGCCCCGGCTTTTTGCGGCGCGCGAAGAACTCAAACAAATTGCGGAGCAAAGCGAGCGCGAAGGCTCTCTCACTTCAACAGAACGGGCCATGATCCACAACGTGGTCGATTTCCGCCACGTGCGCGCGCGCGACGTCATGGTTCCGGTCGCTCAGGCAGTCGCAGTTAAACCTGAAACGCCCGTCTCCGAAGTTCTGAAACTAAGCGCTGCGACCGGCGTCGATCGGATCCCGGTTCTCGCGGAAGGACGGGCCATCGGTCTTATCAATGTTTACGATATCTTGTTCGACCGGACGCCGGCGGGGCCACTGCAGCGTTATACGCGCCGGATCGTTGTTGCGACCGAGAATGAGCCGGCCTACCGGCTGATCCAACGATTGCGCGCGGCGCGCCTCAGTCTCGCTGCCGTCGTCGATACCGAGCGCAAGCTGGTCGGGCTCGCCGTCGCCGAAGATATGATCAAGCGACTCGTGCAGAGCGCGTAATGCCGCCACCGCACCGTCAAACGTAACGGGAAAAAATCGCACCGACGATTTAACCCGTGCCGAACGCGCTGTACTGGGCGAACTCAGCTCTGCGCACGCGCTTCATGGCCTTGGGAAAGATGTCGCGCCGTATTGATGAGCGCAACGTGCGTGAAAGCCTGCGGAAAATTTCCCAGTTGCCGCTTGGCGCGCGGATCGAATTCTTCCGACAAAAGGCCGAGATCGTTCCGCAATTCAAGCAACCGTTCGAACAGCGCTACCGCGTCGTCGGTGCGACCGAGCATGTGCAGACAGTCGGCGAGCCAGAATGAACACGGCAGGAAAACGCCTTCTCCACCCGGCAGTCCATCAACGCCGTTCTCTGGCCGGTAGCGTAACACAAAGCCGTCGACGACGAGCTCACGTTCGATCGCTTCCACCGTGTTCCGCACGCGTTCGTCGCCGGCCGGCAAAAATCCGACGAGCGGCATCATCAACAGACTCGCGTCGAGCGCATCGGAGCCATAGGTCTGCGTAAAGGCGTGTTTCGCCGTGTTGTAACCCAACCGGCACACTTCTTCGTGGATGCGATCGCGCAACGCGCGCCAGCGTTCCAGATGTTCCTGCGCTTCACAGTTGCACTGCTCGATCAGCTTTACGGCGCGATCGAACGCCACCCACGCCATCATTTTCGAATGCGTGAATTGCTGACGGCCGCCGCGCACTTCCCAAATGCCTTCGTCGGGCTGATCCCAGCACGTCTCCAGGTAATTCAACAGCGCCATCTGCAAGCGCCAATCCGCCTCCTGCGAAACAATGCCGGCGCGGCTCGCCTGATACATCGCGTCCATCACTTCGCCGTAGACGTCCAATTGAAATTGATTCGCCGCCGCATTCCCGACGCGGACCGGTTTCGAGTTTTCATAGCCGCCGAGCCACTCGACTTCGAACTCGTCGAGACGCCGTTCCCCGCGAACGCCGTACATGATTTGCATCTGCGCAGCGCTTCCGGCGATCGCGCGCAGCAGCCATTCGCGCCATGATTTCGCTTCGTCGTTGTAGCCTGCTTCCATCAGCGCTAGGAGCGTGAAGGTCGCGTCGCGCAGCCAGCAGAAGCGGTAATCCCAGTTCCGCACCCCGCCGATTGCCTCCGGCAACGAGGTCGTGAGAGCTGCCACAATTCCGCCAGTGGGCGCGTAGGTGAGGCCTTTTAACGTCACCAGCGAGCGCACCACCGCTTCCCGCCAGCGCCCTTCGTGTCCGCAACGTTGCGCCCACTGTGTCCAGTATTCCTCCGTGTCACGCAACGCGTGCTCCGCGTTGACGGCGCGCGGCGGTTCTCCGTGCGAGGCAAACCAGGTGAGCACGAACGGCACGCGCTCGCCGGAACGCACGGTAAATTCTCCGACCGTCGTGAGATCCTCGCCGCGCGTTTCTACCGGTGTCCGCAGAATCATTGCGTCCGGCCCCGCGATCGCCTCTAACCCGCCGTGCCGCTTCCGCACCCAGGGGATCACCTCGCCGTAACCA
>JACCXL010000283.1 GCA_013697015.1 Chthoniobacterales bacterium
GTCCTGAACGGATCCGAGCGACTCTGCATCAAGGACGGGCGTCATCCGGTTCTGGACCAGAATCTGGTCGAAGAAAAGTTCGTGCCGAACGACACCGCGCTCGATGAGGAGACGCGCCTCGCGATTATCACCGGGCCAAACATGGCGGGGAAGTCGACCTATATTCGGCAGGTCGCTTTGATCACGCTACTCGCGCAAATCGGAAGCTTCGTTCCGGCGGCCAGCGCAGAAATCGGGATTGTGGATAGAATCTTCACGCGGGTCGGCGCGAACGACGATCTCTCGCGCGGTCAATCCACCTTTATGGTCGAGATGAACGAAACCGCCAACATCGTGAACAACGCGACGGAGCGCAGTCTGGTGATCCTGGATGAAATTGGTCGCGGAACTTCGACCTTCGATGGCCTTTCGATCGCGTGGAGCGTGGCCGAGTTTTTGCATGACACGATCAAGGCGCGGACGCTCTTTGCCACCCATTATCATGAATTAACTAAGCTGGCTGAGCAGCGCACGAGTGTGGCGAATTTCAACGTCGCCGTGCGGGAATGGAACGAACAGATCATCTTCCTGCGCAAAATCATCCCGGGCGGCGCGGACCGGAGTTACGGCATCCAGGTCGCGCGCCTGGCCGGTCTGCCGAAATCAATCCTTGATCGCGCGAAAGATATTCTGTCGGACCTGGAAAAGCCGAACGGAGCGCACGAAGGCTCCAGCGCACGCCGCGGTCGATCGAAGCGGAGGGCAGAACAAGCTGCCAAACCGCAACTCGATCTGCTATAAAGGAAAGCGTCGCGCATGCCAGTGAAGACTGAAAAGGAATTGGGCGAAGCGCAGCGCGCACACTGGCTGAAAGCGGTGGCCGCGGTGGAGCTACGGAATTTCGGCTACGCGATTTCTCTTTTGCAGGGCGTGCTTAAACACGAACCGGAATTTCTGACCGGACGCCAGCTGATGCGGAGAGCCGCGGTGACACGGTGGAAGACGACGAAAAAAAGCTTTTTCAAGCTTTCGACTGCGTCGCTCGCCCTCATGAAAGCGCAGCGAGAACTGAAGAAGGATCCGAAACGCGCGGTCGAGATGATCGAGGATGTTCTGGAAGCGGAGCCGTACAATCGCCAGGCCAATCTCCTTCTCAAAGAAGCAGCCGTCACGGCAGGCTGGCCGGAAATTGGCGTCTTCGCGCTCCAGACATTGCTGGAGGCGCACGGACGGGATACGAAGATTCTGCACGAATTAGGCCGGTTGTATCACGACCTGGGGGAAAGCGAGAAGGAGGTCGGCATTTACAATCGCATCTCTGAAATTAACCCCGTTGATTCTGAAGCCGTGCGGCGCGGGAAAGACGCCTCCGCGCGCGCCTCCATGAAGACGGGTGGCTGGACGCAAGCGGAGAGTTATCGCGATTTAATCAAAGACAAGGAGGCAGCCGTCGCGCTGGAACAGCAGAGCCGGATGCAGCTGACGGGCGAATCGCTCGAGCGACAGATCGCGGAAACGTATGCACGTCACCAGGCGGACCCGAAAAGCGTCGATCACGCGCGGCAGCTGGCGGCCTGCTACGAGCGGAAGGATGACTTTGAGAATGCCGTGGCCTGGTACCGCTACGCTGCCGAATTGACCCAGAACAGCGATCCCGGGCTGGTCCGGAAAGTTTCCGATTTACAATTAAAACAGGCGGCCCGCGAGATCGCGGAGCACGAGGATTTCATTGCGCAGTATGGGCTCGAACACCCCGAATCTGCTGGTCGCGCAGCCGCGTTGCAGACGGCGAAAAAACAACTGGCCGAAATGTTGATCGCCGAGGCGCGCAAACGCGTCGATCGCAACCCGACTGATCTTCAGGTGCGTTTCGAACTGGGCGAGCAGCTCCTGAACGCGGGCCGGCTTCGGGAAGCTCTGCCGGAGCTACAGCGCGCGCGCCAAAATCCGAATGCGCGCCTCCGGGCGATGAACCTTCTCGGTCGATGTTATCGAGAACTCGGGATGTATGATCTGGCGGCCAAGCAACTCGAAGAAGCGGCGCGCGAAATCATTTCCATGGACGCGATGAAAAAGGAGATCGTCTATAGCCTCGGTCTCGTTTACGAGCAGATGGGAGACGAGGCCAAATCGATCGCCTGCATGAAGCAGATTTACGAAGCGGACTATGGCTATCGCGATGTAGCTGCGCGCGTTGAGAGCTCGTATGGTCGCGCGAAGCCGAACGCTTAGCCGCAACGACGGCTTAGAACGTCGCAGTTTTAGCGGGCGGCCGACTGTGCTCACCACGACGTCCTCGGACGTGCGGATGTTTTCCACGGGTTCGCGAACTTCGGCAAAATACTTTTCCCCCCGCGACCAGTGAATGAACGGACGATTGTCACGTCCAACCGATTTAGAGTTTTCGAACTCTAAGTGCCGGATAAAATTCCCGGCGCTGACACAACCCTGACAAACATTCTTATGAAACTAAAAATCCCATTCGTATCCCGCCTGGCGGTCCTTGCGATCGCCGGCACTGCGTTTTGCATAGCGAATCGCGCTTCCGCCGAAGATCCGGACAAGCAAATGAACAATAACACAACGCAAAAGACGAATCCGAGCGGTGTCCCTGATTCCACGGTGGATAATCCGCATCTCGCGAAGAAGCCTGTCGCCTCCGCCTCGACGAAGCTCGACCCGAAGGACAAAGAGTTTATCAGCAAAGCGGCCTCCGGTGGGATGATGGAAGTCGAAATGGGACAAGCGGCCGAGAAGCAGGGCAAGAGCGAAGCCGTCAAAAACATCGGGCGAATGATGGTCACCGACCATACGAAGGCGAACAAAGAGCTAATGAGTATTTCCAAAAAGAAGGGCTTAGACGTTGGTAAACCGACGTCCATTCCTGGCTTCGGCGGGGACAGGCAGTATCTCGCGCAAATGGTGAGCGACCACCAGGAGGACGCGAAGCTGTTCGAACAGGAAGCTAAAAACGGCAAGGACGCTGACCTGAAAGCTTTTGCTGCGAAGACGCTTCCCGTCATCCAGCATCATCTGGCGATGGTCAAAGCCGCGAACGCTAAAGCAAAGTAGAGAGAGAAGTTTTCGGAGA
>JACCXL010000315.1 GCA_013697015.1 Chthoniobacterales bacterium
GTATCAAGGCACGGCCGATGCCGTGCGCCAGAACATGCGCTACTTCCTCGAGCACCCTTTTGATTACTACCTGATTCTGAGCGGCGACCAGCTTTACCGGATGGATTTCCGCGCCCTACTCCATCAACACATCGATTCCGGTGCCGACATTACACTTGCGACAAAACCGATCCAGCGGGCGCAAGCCCCCGATTTCGGCATCATGGAGAGCGACGCCAACCGGCGGATTGTTCGCTTTGTCGAAAAACCGAAGGGGGACGCGGTCCTCGATGGATTGAAGATGAACCCGGAGCTGCTCGCTTCGATCGGATTGGGCGCGGAGGAAGAACTCTTCCAAGCCTCGATGGGCATCTACGTTTTCAATCGCGAGGTGCTGATCGCTGCGCTCGACAACGACCTCGCCGATTTCGGTAAACACATCATCCCGCAGTCGATCAAGGATCGGCGCGTGCACGCGCACATCTTCAATGGCTACTGGGAGGACATCGGGACGATCCGCGCGTTTTACGAAGCCAATCTGGATCTGACGGATCTGTTACCGCAATACAGTTTCTTTGAAGCGGCGGCGCCGATTTACACGCACCCGCGATTTTTGCCCGGCAGCAAAATTAACGGCGCGACGCTGCGGCAGGCGATTATCGCGGACGGCTGCATCATTTCAGGCGCCCATCTGGAGCGCTCCGTCGTCGGAATCCGCAGCATCATCCGAACCGGCGCGACGATCCGAAACAGTGTCGTGATGGGAGCCGACTTTTATGAGACCGATCCGACGGGTGTGTCTGACGGTCTGCCGCCGATCGGAATCGGCCGCAATTGCGTGATCGACCGCGCCATCATCGATAAGAATGCACGCATCGCCGATGGCGTTGTCATCACGCCCGAAGGCAAGCCGGAAAACCTCGATGCGGACAACTACTTCATCCGCGACGGAATCGTCGTCGTCCCGAAGAACGCGGTCATTCCTGCTGGATTCTGGATTTAAAGCCGCCGCGCCGGGCTAATGTGGACGGTCGGTTAATCCGGGAATATTTCCCTGTTCCCACTTCTCCTGTTTATTCCACGGAATGGTGGACTCCCGTTTCCCGTTTGGATCATCAACCAGCGGTGGTTGCTCTTTAGTCGCGCAAGATGTGAGCAGGCTGGCTGCGCCGGCCGCGAATGCGAGGAGAAGAATGCGATAGGTGATCCATTTAGGAACTTGAGCCGGCATAGATGACGATGTCTCCAGGTTGGACCTGGACGCCGCGCGCCAGGCTCGTGCTGATGATATCGGCGATGGCCGTAGATGGTTCAACCGAGGAAACGCGGATTTTCCCGATGAGCGCTCCGCCGCGCAGGACCAGCATCTCCGAATTTGCTTCCACGCCTTGCCGTCCGCCCAAATTTAAAACGACGAAGTTGTAGGCCTGATTTACGGCCAGGATCGTCCCGCGCAGTCCGGGATTTCCGCTCCCCGGGGCGCGCCGCTTTTTCTCCTGCTCGAGCTGCGTCGAACGTTCCTGCGCCGTACGAATTTTGTCTGAGAGGAGGGCTTTCTCGCGCTCGGCGCTGTCGAGTTCAAGCCTTGTCTCCCGCAGCTGAGTTTGCACATCGGTTGGAGCAGCGGCGGGCTGTGCGCCGGACACTGCGTTGGACGCGGCTGGTTCAATCCTCTTTTGCAAGTCCGCGATCTGGGCCTCGCTCGCTTTTAATTTTGCCTGCAAATCGGATTTTTCGGTCTGCGATTTCACAAGCTCCGCTTCGGCACCGGCCACTTTCGTCTCCGTTTCGGGTGACTTGGTATGGGCGACCGTCACGCTGGTTCCGGTTGCCTTCAGCTCTTTCTCTTTCGCGGACCGGAGCCGTTCCGCTTGCTGGCGGGCGGTCTCGCTTCGGGCCGCAGCCGAGCGCAAGTCGGCGGTTTTGTGCGCGTTCAGGATCCCGAAGATCGCCGCCAGCGCGAGCAGGAGAACGGAGGTCGTGATGAGTTTTTTAGGCATGAGGCGGTGTTCAACGCGACACGAGGTGAGGTGGTTTGTAATCCCGAACGGGAGTGCGGTGCAATCCTCATTTAGGGGTCGGACCGCGGCGAACCGAGCCTGAGTTTCACGTTGCGCGGCTCGCCGCCTCGTCCTATAGGAAGCGGTTCATGGGCCAGCAACATCGAGTGACGGTCAAACGCCGGCGCCGCAAGGCGTATTTAGAACGCAAGAAGGCCAGCGCCAAAGCCGCACCGGCTCGTCGCGGAGCCGCTCCCAAATCGAAGCCAAAAAAAGCGACTGCGGCTGCGAAGTGACGATTGCGAGCCTCCGCTAGCTTCCGTTTTTTCCGGCCATTCGGCTGGCAACACTGTAAGCGCAGTGCGTTTGTTGCAGGTGCACGTGGACTATTTGATTGTCGACGGCCACAGCGTGATTTTCGCGTGGCCGGAGCTGCGCGAACTGCACGCGCGGCGCACGTCGCTTGCGCGAGACGCGCTCGTGCGAAAACTGCGCGATTATCAGGACTGGACCGGAGTCCGTGTCGTGGTCGTGTTCGATGGAAAAGGCACGGAAGTCAGCTCCACCGCACAGCCTTGGGAGGTGCAAATCTTTTACTCCCGCGACGGACAGACGGCCGACTCTGTGATCGAACGACTCGCCAGTAAATACGCGTCACACCATAAACTTCTGGTTGCGACGAGCGACCGTCTCGAACAGGAAACTGCCTCGGCTTGCGGCGCGGAATGCATCTCTGCGGACGGGCTGCGCCATCTGCTCGAAGACGTGCGGCGGAGCTGACTAGGCCGCACGAGCGGCACCTGCGCGAGGGCAAGAAGCGCCTAAGCAGCGCCGAGCAATGCGTGGTGCGGATGCGCGAGCGATTCTTTGCGCGTCCGCTGTTGGCACGTGGCCAGAACCCGTGAGAGCACGCAGTATAACTGTTCGATCGGAAGATTTTTGCTCACGTATCCGTTCGCTCCCGCGCGCAAGGCAGCGTGCATGCGCTCTTCGTCGTAACCGACGCCAGTGAAGACGATAATGGGAAGACGCTGATCGAATTCGCGGATAAACGCGATCAATGCGATGCCGTCGATTTTAGGCATGTTCAAGTCCACCACGACG
>JACCXL010000327.1 GCA_013697015.1 Chthoniobacterales bacterium
GGCGTTGGTGTTGGTGTCGGTGTCGGTGTTGGTGTCGAAGACGGCGAGATTGTGTATGCGCTGCTGCGCACGGAGGAGTTCACATAGCCGGTCTTGAAGGCGACGGCTTTGATCGTGGTCGAGCCGACCGCAAGCTGCGTGGTCGCGCTCGGCGTGCTGGACGACGTTGGCGAGGAAATCAGCGTGCCAGTAGTGGTCGTCGGAGTGGTGCCGTCTTTGGTGAAACGAATCGAACAACCGATTGTCGCATCGGAGATAGCAATCGGTTTTGTGCCTGTGGTGGTGGCGACATAAGAGCCAGCTGCAGGATTGAACGTGGGAGTCGCCGCCACGGGGCTGGGAGTCGGAGTCGGAGTCGGAGTTGGCGAGGAGCTCGTGATTTGATTCGACGGAGCGCTTTCGAGAGTTCCCTTGAAGGCCACCACAATATAGAAATTCGTGCTGCCGCTGGTGGCGTTAGAAACAGTCGCTGTCGTTGTCAATCCGACGTCAACGTGCTGGTCATATTTTCCGCTAGAGGTCCCGTAATAGACCCGATAGCCATCGATGTTCGGGCTGGACGCACTGGCTACCCATGACATCGTCAATCCCTGGGCGGAGCTGAGCGCGAAAAACAATAACACCGCGGCAAACCCCGCGGCCGAGAAAAGCGAGGTCTTGTAAATATGAAGTCTATGGTTAATACCTCCGATTTAGCACGAATCATGCCTCAACCGCACACGCGGGCCGATAAAACGCAACGCATCTGCGTTCAGCCGCCAGTGCCTCACGGCCGCCGCCAGCACAGGGCGACTCAGAGCTCCATCCGGAGAAGAGTGTCTTCCATCAGGGTACAATGGCGGATATTAGCGATCTCATCGGCAGAAACGAAGTGATCGATCCTGGAAAACCTTCGCGGATTTCCGCGGCAGCCCTCGACAGCATCAACCGAACCGTGATCCGCTACGAAACGGCCATCGATGGCTTCGTTTCGTAATCCGCCCGAATCCTAACAAGTGGAGTGAAGAGCCAGTCACTGGGCGGTCCGCCGCGAATGGTTTATTCACTCAGATCCGCTCGCAACGCTCCAGGTGACCGGCGAAGTGTTTCAATCCGCGCCTTTCGGCCCTAACAGTTCACATCCTCTCCAGCGGAGATCGTCTGTTTAACGCCGCCGGCGGCGCTTCCGTGAGCCATTCCCCCGGGGAAGTCGTTCCGAATAAGAGGCGGCGGAAGGCTTTAACTCGACGATCGGGAGTACGCTGACAGCGGCTCCGCTGTTTCCAGGTTCTTAACTACCGTGCTCAGATAAATCAACTCCGGAGTGTAAGCCTTGTACTTGCTGATTTCCGCTCGATTCAAGACCCGGAATCCATAGCGCTCGAACATCTTTTCACCACGCCGGCTTTCGAAGGTCACGATTTGCCCATACACGCGCTTCTCCCCGCAACGATACAGGTAACTCAGATAGGCACTCATCAAGGCGCGCGTCGTGGAAATTTTGCGCGCGTCGGGCAGGAGATTGATATGAAAATGAGGAGTGCGACGGGGAGCGGCGGGGACTTCCCGCCAGCCATGGCTGATCATCCAGCGGATGAAGCGGCGCGAACGTGCATTGTATTTCGCGTAACGGGAAAGAACGCGCAAAAAGAGCGAGATGTTTTGCGTAAAGGCATAGAGCTGATTCCGAAGCGACTTGCGAGAGCCGAGCAGATATCCGCGCAGTTCGCCCCCCACTTCAACGACAAACGATGATCCCGGTTCGCGGTCTGTGTAGTAGGACGTGAGAAAATCTGCGAAGAGCTCATGGTCCTCGTAGACGGGATCAATCGGCTCCCCCAGAAAACCGGTTTGGCAGCAAAGCCGTCTGACGGCCGCCCGATCCGTCGGACGGTAACTGCGGATCGTGAACTCCCGGTCTTCTTTCATCTCGTTTCCCTGTACTCTGTGCAGACGTCTCGATAAATGCAAAAGAGCCGCTCGAAGACGCGCGACCAGGCGTATCCCTCCGCTACTTTTGCGGCCGCCGCGCGGCCCACTCGCTTTAGATCGAGGGACGCAGCGTGTTCAATCGCCTTAGCCAGATCGGGCGCGGAATTCATCGCCGCCCAAAAACTCTGGTTGTGCTGAATATTCTCGTCCATGTAGCTGCCCCGGATTCCGACGACTGGCGTGCCGCAGGCCTGACTTTCGAGCGCCACCAGTCCAAAGGTTTCTTCGGTCCCCGGATGCACAAATAAATCAGCCGCCCGGTAATACTGAGCCAGTTGTGCCGCGTCCGAGCAATATTGAATCCAGGTCACCCGGCGCGTCTTCGCCTGGAGTTCGCGGACGGTTTTGCGCTCCCCTCCATCGCCCACCACCAAGAGATGAAAGCGTGCGTCATTCCGGGCGAGCTGTTCGAAAGCGGTGCCAAGCGTCCTGGTGTTTTTCTCAGCGGCCAGACGCCCCACATACAGCAACAGGAACGCATCGTCTGGGATGAGCAATGCCGATCGCGTGGTGTCACGATCGTTAGGCTCAGCGCAAAATATTTTCGTGTTCACTCCGAGATGGCAAGTCACCGCATTGCGTACTCCCCATTGCGCGAGCAGTTCCGCGAGCGCTTGGGACGGCACCAGCGTGCGTGCAAATCGATTGTAAAAGCGGCGCACGTAAGCCCGCGCCGCCGTTCTGCAGAGCGCCGCAGGGCGACTGCCAATGAAGCGTTCGCTACCGCGGAGATGGGTTTCAGCAAAATGAGAATGGTAAAACGCGATCACTGGAATCCCTAATGAGTGACCAATATGGAGAGATTTCCAGCCGAGCTGATACGGATCCGCGCATTCTATGATGTCGGGCCGCTCGCGTTGGATCACATCTTGGAGGGCGCGCAAATTCAAGAGCGCTCGATACCGCGTTCGGCGCGAGATAAGCGGCGAGGCAATTTCGTAGGTTCGCGTGTGCAATGACGAGGAATGCATCTCGGTCTTTGCGCCGGGCACGACGAGAACATGTTCGCAGTCAGGTCCGGCCCGCTCCAGATAGACGATCTTCTCGTGCAGATAACGCTTCACCCCGCCGCTGAGCGGAGAATAGAACTGCGTGACATCGCAGATCTTCACGGACCTCGGCCGTGCATTCGTCCCATCCGGCCTCGCATCAGGCGGGGGGCAACCCGCTCAGATATTTCTCCGCCTCGATGGCAGCCGCACATCCGGATCCAGCCGCTGTGATTGCCTGTTTGTAAACGCGATCGGCCACGTCGCCCGCGATAAAGACGCCAGGATGTTTGCTTTCGGCCAAGTGCCTGACGAGGAGATACCCATCCGGATCTGTCTCTAGTTTGCCTGAGAAAACCTGGGTATTTGGGTCGTGTCCAATGGCGACAAAAACGCAGGCGACCTCGAGCTCGCGCTCCTCGTGGGACTCGATGTTGCGCAGCATCACCGCCGCCATCTCTCCTTTCTCGTCCGGCACGTATTTGGTCACCACGGTATTCCAAATCGGCTCGATCTTCTCATGCGCAAGCACGCGATCAGCCATAATCTTTGAGGCTCGCAATTTGTCGCGGCGATGAATCAAATAAACTTTGGAGGCGAAACGGGTCAGGAAGATCGCTTCTTCGGCGGCGGAATCTCCCCCCCCAATCACGCAGACAGGTACGTTACGGTAAAACGCGCCGTCGCACGTGGCACAGGAAGTCAGACCATGACCGACGAGCTTCTCTTCGTTTTCCAATCCCAGCCATCGCGCGGCGGCGCCACTGGCGATGATCAACGCCTGCGTCTCGAGCCATTCATCATCCGCTTTGAGCCGGATATGATTGCCGGCTGGTTCAAATCCCGTGACCTCCGAGTAGGAAAAACGCGCCCCAAATCGTTCGGCCTGCGCGTGCATATTCATGATCAGCTGCGGTCCGTCGATCCCATCCGCGAAGCCGGGAAAATTTTCCACCATCGTCGTGGTGGAAAGCTGACCGCCCGGCTGTCGCCCTTCCAGCACGAGCGGTTTAAGATTCGCGCGCGCGGCATAAATTGCGGCCGTCAGACCTGCGCAACCACTACCGACGATGATCACTTTTTCCATCGCAAGAACCTAGCACGCTGCGCAACCGTATGAAACGGATCGGTCGTTGCCGCCGCGCGGCGCGCGCCTACTTTGCGCGATGCCGGAGCTGGCGGAGGTGGAATATTACCGAAGCAAATGGGACTGCGGATTCGGTCAACGCGTGCAGTCGGTGCAATTGCACGCCGAGAAGCGAATTTTCCGCGGCAGTGACCCGCGCGAAATCAGGCAACGTCTGAGCGGTCAACGGCTGCTCCGCTCGCGGGCGCTCGGAAAGCAGATGCTCTTCGAATTTTCAGGCACTAACTACGTCGGCCTCCATCTCGGAATGAGCGGAACGCTGCGCGTGGCAGGACCGGATTTCGAACCGGAGAAGCACGACCACTTCGTCTTGCGGCAACGCCAACAGTCGCTCGTCTTTCGCGATCCGCGCCTCTTCGGCCGCGTGAAGTTTCATCACGGTCGGGCGACGCCGGAGTGGTGGCAGAACTCAACGCCCGAGATCGGTTCGGACGCGTTTAGTGGAGAATTTTTGCACGACTTCCTCGAACGTCACCGCCGCGCTCCGCTCAAAGCGGTGCTGCTGTTGCAAAGCGGATTTCCAGGAATCGGGAATTGGATGGCGGACGAAATTCTCTGGCGCGCCAAGATTGCACCGTCGATTCCGGCCGGCAAACTCACAATAGCGCAACGCTGGGCACTTCGTCGCGCCACGCGCTTCGTATCGGCGGCGGCGCTGTCGATTATCGGGCGCGATTTCGGGGACCCGCCGCGTTCCTGGTTAATCCATCAACGCTGGAAGCGCGGCGGAAAATGTCCGCACCACGGAACGCCGCTCCGGCGCGAAACGATCGGCGGGCGTACTACTGCGTGGTGTCCGCGCTGTCAGCGAAGATGACCGATCGTCATGCCGCGACGTGCACAACGATCTTATGGAAGCCGGTGGTGCCGGACTTGAATGGCCGGTCTTCGTCCCATTCCTGGACTTCGCCGTCGCCGTCGGTAGCGCGCGCGACGAGCGTGTAATCGCCGGGTTCGTCTGGCCGCCAATCGAAACTCCAGAGCGACCACGTCAGCCTTGTGCCTGGGTAGTCGAGTGTCGCGTCATCCCAGCTCTCGCCGTCGTCGAAGCTTACTTCCACCCGCGAAATTCCGCGATCGCCACCGAACGCTACGCCCTTGACCGGGATGCCGTTAGCCGCGGCCGCGAATGGCAACCGCGCCTCGTGATCCGGTTGGTCGAAACGTGAGCGGGTCGGCACGATAAAATCTGGCCCCCATCCCTGTTTTTCGTAAAAGCCGACGGCGTTCGCGTCCGTGATTTCGATGCGAGTCACCCACTTC
Organism: Chthoniobacterales bacterium; assembly: GCA_013697015.1. Classification (GTDB taxonomy): domain Bacteria; phylum Verrucomicrobiota; class Verrucomicrobiia; order Chthoniobacterales; family UBA10450; genus JACCXL01. The sequence continues at coordinate 5,371 of JACCXL010000327.1, forward strand.
ACGTGTTTCTCTCCGAAATAACCCGGGACGAGAACGCGGGCCGGAAAACCATGGCGGTCCGGGAGCGGCTCTCCGTTCATCTCGTAGGCGATCAACGTGGTGGCGTCCATCGCCTTCTCGAATGGGAACGTGTCTGTGTAATTGTCCACTCCGTGCAACTTGACCTTGGCCGCGCCTGGGAGCGGACCGGCTGGTTCGAGCAGCGTCGCCAGCGGGATGCCGCGCCAGAGCGCGTTGCTCATCAATCCGGCATCCAGCCCATTGCTGATGCACATGATCGTCGTTTCCTGGTCTACCGGCGTCAGCGCCTTCAAGTCGGCGAGCTTGTAAGTCCGTGGATTTTGCACGAGCCCGGAAATTTCGAGGCGCCAGAGGAGCGAATCCACCTTGGGGTCGACGACGTTTTTGGTGACGCAATAGAACTGATCGTTCGGTGTGATCGCTTGGACGATCCGCCCCTTGTACTGCGTCCCGTCGTAGCTGAAGGTGGCGACGCGATATAGTTTTCGCAGAAGCGTCGCGCCCGCGGCTCCGCTCAGCAAAATTCCGAGGCCGCCGAAAAGAAACGCGCGCCTCCCGATGTGCGGTGTGAACGGCGAAGCATCAGGCGACCGGCGTTCGCTCATGACGAAGTCGAACCCGCCCACGATGGTTCGTTCGAAAAGCAGAAACGCGAGCGCTAGTCCGACAATCGTGACGAGCTTCGCGGCATCGATCGGGAGTCCGCGGTAACCTGTTCCGAGAACTGGCCAGAGTACCGCCGACGTCACCGCGAGCGGAAGCAGGATAAAGACTGCTGCGCTGATCGCACCGCTGATGCGATGGTCGCGTCGGAAAATTCCAAATAGCCCGCCGCCCAGCGCGCCGACCAAAATCTGCCCAGCAATCACGGAGCCGACTCCGAGTTGCTTCATGTGGTTGTAGCCGCCGACCCGGCCCATGAGGGAGAGAAACAAGTCCGCCGGGATGAAGACAGAGAGCCGATCGCCGAAAATGGCGAGCGGCGTCGCCACCCCGAACAACGAGGCAAGCAGGAGCATCGCAACCGTCATCGCGCACCCAGCGACGAGCCCGATCAAGCTTCCGATAAAAAACGCGCGGCTCCGACTCATGGATTCTTTCCGTTTACGCCAAGATTCCGGGTGCGAGTCGATGATCGCCGGGAGGCCGTTGTGGGGCGAGGTTAATTCTTTGGCTCGGCGGCGACGCGAACCAGTGTGGCCAGAATCCGCGCGCCCGCGACAAAAGTTCCGCGCAGCGTGCCCGAAACTTTCGACTCGCCGCCGGTGCGACAGCGGTGATTCACCGGAACTTCAAGGATGCGGAGACCGCCGCGCGCGGCCCGCATCTGCATTTCCAGATTCCATCCATAGGTTTGCTCCGTCATGCCGAGTCGATCCAGTGCATCGCGGCGGATGGCACGAAACGGACACATGTCAGTGTAGTGCACGTGGTAGAGGGGGCGGATTAGCCACCCGGCGAGATATCCGGCGAAGATCTGTTGCGGGTTCATGCTCCCGGGCTCGCGCTCGCCCCGCGTCCGGGACCCGATTACGAAATCGTGCGTGTCATCAAGAAT
>JACCXL010000345.1 GCA_013697015.1 Chthoniobacterales bacterium
AACCCGCCCATCCCGAGCACGACCTGCGGATTGAACGTCCGATAAATGGCGCGGCAAACGCGCAGACTTTCGTTGAAGCGTCGCATGAAACCGAAGATCGCCGGCGAAAACGCCGAGGGCAGACCAATCGTCGGCAGTTTCTCGAAACGGAATTCTGGTCGGTTCGAGACTGCCAGTGAATCGATCTCCTTCTCCGAAATGAAGAGCAGCACTTCATGACCGCGGGCCCGCATGACTTCCGCCACGGCCAGCCCCGGGAACAGGTGACCGCCGGTCCCGCCACACGCGATGACCGCGTTCACGCGACCGCCTCATTTCTCCGTGCGCTCATCGTAGCTCAGATCCGCGGTGTCATTCGTGCCTGCAGCGTCGCGCGTTTTCGGTTGGCGGTCGGATCGAGCACACCCTGCCGATAAATATTCAGCAACAAGCCGATGCCAAAGAGGCAGGCCGCGAGATTCGAACCTCCATAGCTGATGAAGGGAAGTGGCAGTCCCTTATTCGGCAGCAGCGAGGTGGTAACTCCGATGTTCACGGCCGCCTGCAGAGCGAGCAACGAGACGACGCCGCAGCCAAGCAGCAGGCCGAATCGGTCCTTGGCGTGCAGCGCGATCGTCATTCCGCAAACGATGATCACGACGAACAAGAAGACCACGAGCAGGCTCATGCGCAGGCCGAGTTCCTCGCCGATCATCGGGAAAATGAAGTCGGTGTGCGCGTAGGGAAGGTAGAGCATCTTTTGCCGGCCGTTGCCCAGCCCCAGCCCTTCCATCCCGCCGCTTCCCCAAGCAATCAGGGCCTGCATTTGCTGAAGACCGGCGTCGTCTTTGAAGCGCTCCGGATCCATAAAGGCGGAAAGCCGGCTCATCCGCTCCGACATATGCGTGGCAACGAAAAGAATCCCGCCCAGTCCGGCGAGCGAGAGGAGGCCCAGCATGGCCGGATTTGCGCCCGCCACGAACATCAGCGCAAAGGCGGTCGCACCGATCAACGCAGTCGTTCCGAGGTCCACTTCGGTCACAATGAGCGAGAGCAGGACGCCGACGATTAAGAGCGGGAAAACAAATCCGTGCAGGATTTTTCTGCTCTCTTTCTCGTAGGCCGAAAACCACCACGCGAGGAAGAAAACGGCCGCCACCTTCGCGATCTCAGAGGGCTGAAACGTGAACGGTCCTAGTCCGACCCAGCGCCGCGAGCCGTTGATGCGCATCCCGAGATGCGGCACAAAACAGAGCCCTAGTGTCACGATAGCGAGGCCGAACCACAGCCACCAGGTGCGCTGCCAGAAATGATAATCCGTCAACGCCGCGACCGTGCAAACAATCAGACCCACGCCCAGCCAGATCGCCTGGCGCTTGACGAAAAAATAGACGTCGCCGTGGCTGTCCCGCGCAAAGGCGCTCGTGCTGAATAGCATCACGATTCCGATCACCAGCATCACGAGCACGGCCAGAAACATAAAGTATGCGCTTTTGCGATGCATGATTCGGATCGCCCTGCTTAACCGTCGGCCTTTTTTCCCTTGGTGGTTTTGGCCGGCACGATCAGCTTCTGCCCGATCTGCAATTTATGCGGATCGTCGATGTGGTTGAGCGCGAGCAGCTCGTCGTAAGAGACTTTCAATTTTTTCGCGATCGAGACCGGAGTGTCCCCCTTCGCCACGACATAAGTTTTGCCGGAGTCGGCCGCTTTGGTGTGATCCGTTTTTCGCTCCTCCCTGCCGGCGACTCTTGCGGGCGGATGTGCAGATTTCGTTTCGTCGTGTCGCGCATTTGCCGGCACACTCGTTAGGGAAGCGAGCGAAGAGTCAGTTTTTGCTGGCGCAGACTCCTGCGTCTTCGCCCGATTGCTGGACGCGGCCAGCGGCGGGGGCGGCATCGCTCCCGGGCGCGTTTTGATCGAGTTGAATGCAATGATGCCGGCGACCGCAACGACATGCATCACGAGCACGATCAGCAGAGCGGGCGAAAGCTTCATGTTTGGTTCCGACATTTCGTCGTAATCGACCGCGCCGGGTGCGCTGAGAGAGCGGCGGGCGGTCGTCGCTCGTAGTTTTTTGCGGAGAAAGAGCTTTGGTATTTTCATGGCTTAGGGCGAGAGGGCGTGCACCAGCGCGCGAAATTGATCGCCGCGATCGGCGTAGCTTTTGAACATGTCGAACGAAGAAGTTCCGGGTGAGAAAAGGACCACTTCACCGGCACGAGCGAGCGCATGCGCGCGCTCGACCGCGTCCGCCAGAGAGTGCGCAATCTCCGATGCAGTCGCGCCGCGCCAATCATGCGCGATCCGATCCGCCATTTCGCCGATCAGGATCGTCGCGCGCACTTTCTCGCCCACGAGTTTTTTCAACGGATCGAAAGCGAAACCCTTATCCTTACCGCCGGCGATCAGGACAACCGGTTTGTTTTGGGTGAGCAGCGCTTTCTCGACCGCGTCCAAATTCGTCGCCTTGGAATCGTTGATGTAGACGACCCCGCCCAGCTCCCGCACAAATTCGCAGCGGTGTGGACGAGGTTCGTAGGCGCAGAGCGGCGGCACCATCTCGCCGAAAGTGAGGCCGCGCGCGCATCCGATCGCGAGCGTGGCCATCAGGTTTTCGATGTTGTGTGAGCCGCGCAGCTTGGTGTGCGCAAGGCGCAGCACCGGCTTGCCCTCATGCACGATCGCGCCGCCCTCGAGACGGAAATCCGCGTGATCCGCGTAGGCGCTAAACGTCACCATGCGCGGAGCAATTTTCGGCAGACTATCCATCGCGTTTACGATCGCGACGTCGTCCGCTGTCTGGTAATCGAAGATTCGCAGCTTGGCGGCGCGATATTCTGCGACCGATGGATAACGATCGAGATGATCAGGCGCGAAGTTCAGCCACACGCTCACCGACGGCCGGAATGTGCTGATGGTTTCCAGTTGGAAGGAGCTGACTTCGACGGTGAGCACATCGAGTTCCTGCTTTTCGCGGGCGACTTCGGAGAGCGGGTTGCCGATATTTCCACAGGCGATCGTGCGTTGGCCGCAGCCGTTCAGCATTTGCGCGAGCAGCTCTGTCGTCGTCGTCTTGCCGTTCGTGCCCGTGATCGCCACGACTGGGAGTCCACAGGAACGCCAGCCTAATTCCAGCTCCCCCATCGTCTCGATGTTTCGCGATGAAAAGGTCCGCGCCAGCGTGGAGGCGGGATCGATTCCGGGGCTCAGGACGACGAAATCGTAAGCGGAGGAATCTTTCTCGGCCTCCGGTCCACAGATGACGCTAACGCCCCCCGCGCGCAGCTTCTCGACCGTGGATTTGAGGAGCGTTTTCTCGTCCGCGGAATCGAGGACGGTGACGGTCGCGCCTTCGCTGCGCAGGAGGAGGGCGGCCGCCGTTCCACTCAGACCGGCGCCCAGCACCGCAGTTTGTTTGTCCTCGTAACGCACGTCGTTATCTCAATTTCAAAGTCGCCAGACCGAGCAGCGCGAACACGCCGGAAAGAATCCAAAAACGCACGATGACGGTGTTCTCTTTCCACCCGCTCAGCTCGAAGTGATGATGGATCGGCGACATCGCGAAAATCCGTTTGCCGGTGAGCTTGAAACTCATCACCTGCAGAATGACCGAGACCGCTTCGATCACGAAAACTCCGCCCACCACCGCCAGCAGCAGCTCCTGTTTGCAACAAATCGCGACCACCCCAATCATGCCGCCAATCGCGAGCGAGCCGGTATCGCCCATGAAAACTTTCGCCGGGTGGCAATTGAACCAAAGAAACCCAAGTCCGGCTCCCACCAGAGCGGCGCAAACGACCGTCAGTTCTCCCGTGAAAGGATAAAACGGGACCTGCAAATACTCTGCGATCTTGAAATTGCCGGCCGCGTAGGTCAGCAAAGTGTAGGCGAGCGCCACCGTCACGGTGCAGCCAATCGCGAGCCCGTCGAGACCGTCGGTCAGGTTGACCGCATTAGAAGAGCCGACGATGACGAGCGCGAAAAAGAAGAACGTGAACCATCCCATGTTGTCGATCACCGCATTCTTGAAGAACGGCAGGTAAAGCGAGCGGGCCTGCACCTGGATGAGGGGATTGGCCAAAAACACGAGAGTGACGGCGGCGGCCAGGGCGAGCTGAAAAAACAATTTCGCGCGCCCGCTGATGCCATCGGATTTCTTCTTTGCCACCTTCAGGTAGTCATCGGCGAATCCGAGAGCGCCGAGGTAAAGCATGCTGAAGAGAACGATCCAGACGAACCAGTTGTCGGGCCGGGCCCAGATCAGACTCGAGGCAAGCACCGACCCGATGACGAGCACACCTCCCATCGTGGGTGTGCCAGCTTTGCTGCCATGCAGTTCCGCCAAATGGCGCACTTCTTCCGCCGTCCGAATCGGCTGACCTACTTTTAGTGAAATCAACTTTCGGATGATGAAATTCCCGCAGACGAGCGAGAGCGCGAAGGCGGTGACGGCCGCCGCGACGGCCCGAAACGTGACGTAGAAAAACACGTTGAAGCCGCCGATCTGATCGCTCATGCGATGGAGGTAAAACATCATCGCGCGCATCCTCCCGCAGACTGCAACTTCGCAAACTCCTCCAGGACGCGCTCCGTCCGCGCGGATCGGCTGCCTTTGACAAGGACCAAATCTCCCGGCTTCGCCCGCCCCGCCAAGGTTTCCGCCGCTTCCTCCGCGGAGGCGACCGGAGCAGCGTTTTCCAGCCCGGCGGATTGCGCTGCGCGCGCGATTTCCCGCGCTTCTTCTCCGATCGTGATCAATTCGTCGATGCCCGCCTGGGCCGCCGCCTCGCCAACTTCGCGATGAGCTTGCGCGGAGGCTGCGCCCAGTTCCGCCATCTCCCCAAGCACCGCGAAACGGCGGCCATCCGAATCCATCGCCGCGAGCGTGCGCAAAGCCGCTTTCATCGAGTCGGGATTCGCGTTGTAGCTGTCGTCGATGAATTGCAGGCCGTGGATCTGCTTGATTTGCAACCGCGCACCCGTGAGCGCGGCCGAAGCCAGTCCGGTCGCGCATTCTTCGAGCGACAAACCGAA
>JACCXL010000347.1 GCA_013697015.1 Chthoniobacterales bacterium
CGATCACTCCATCCACGCCCATCTCGGACAGGAGATTTTCCGCTCCGGCTTGCGAAGTCAGGAGCTGATTCGCGACCTCCCATGGGATCTCGCCATGAATGTCCGACTGCAGTTCGCGCGCAACACCGGACGGTCGGATGGGACTGTAGCCATTGATGAAACGCGCACCGGCCCACATCGAAGTACTGCCCGGACGCACCACGGTGCCGAAGGGCGCCGGATTCCTTTCCGTTCGATAGGTCTGCTCGGGCGCCGGATAGAGGCTGAGATAAAGTCGCTGAGGATCCAGCGGCTCGATCGCATTCAGCTTAGAATCGAGATTGTATCGAGGCACCCCGCAGTTGGGAGGCACGCACAAATAGGTCGCAACGAATGCCGCAAAAGTTATCGCGCACGGCGTCCAGGCACGAAAGACCGAATCGCCCTGGAGAAGGCAATCGACCGCAAACCAGATCGCCCCCAGGCCGATCATCATGGCAGTCAACGGCCACAAGTAGACGCCGCCGGCGCCGACCAGTAACATCGCAATCGCTCCGGCGATCGCGGCGAGGAAACCAACGCTGCCAATTGATTGATAGCCGGAGCCGATCTTTCTTTCCGCGGCGATGTAGCGCACCGACTCCGCGGCGCTGATGACCAGAACGAGGTGGACGAAAGGAAGCCACCGAAAGCTCCAGCGGAAGACGTTCGTCGTCGGCAGGGTTGACAGGAGAATTACAATCGCGAGCAGGGCAAACTCCCAGCGCAGGTGTCGCAGAAGCGATCTTCCGCGGGCGAGAAAAGCGTGGAGCAGAATTACTGGAGCCGCGAAGCCACAAGCCATTTCCGTGGCGGCGTGCGGCGTCATTCGGTTGGAGAAGTCCGCCCATTTGACGGTCCAGTTCGGCATGAAAAACGCCGGCAACGCAGCGGGCGGCACAAGCCATTGAAAATGGACCGCGGTTTCCTGCGCCTGACGCGCGGACCCATGCACGTAATCGAGCAGTGCAAGCCAGGCCGGAGCTGCCATGCCAGTGCCGACCGCTGCGCCGAACATCATCAGCCAGACTGACGCCAGTTTGCCTGTGGTGCTCCAGGAGCGAACGGCTAACCAGCAAATCAAAACGGCCAGCATCACGACGGTGTAGGGAAAACCACCAGTGATGAGCAGATACACGAACGGCGCGGGCCAGATCCATCTCCACCGTCCGCGCAACGGGTCGAGCGCTCGTTCGAGACCCCACCACGCCCACGGCAGCCAGGCGAAGGCGCCGAGCGAACCGAACCAGTCAGTCGCGCCCCAGCAGACCATCCAGCCGTTTGCGGCGGCGACGAGGGCGACCATCAGGGCGAGCGCGGGACGCAAATTCCGCCCCCGCGCGAGCACGTATCCTCCAGCCGCCAGAACGGCGAGATGTGACATCGAGAGCGCGGCCGCTTGCTGAGGAAACGTGAGCGGCAGCTTCCAGATCAGGACCACCACTGCGTTTACGAAAATCGAAAACGTGCCGTATTGAAATTCGCCCGCCAGATTGCTGCAGATCCATGAGTAGGGGCTGAGCAGCGGCAAATGACCTTCCGACCAGCCGCGCGCGACATCCGCGAAGACCGGCAGAATGGAAAGCTCGTAGTCGTCGTTCCAAAACAGCCACGGATCATGCCAGAGAAGCACACCATACAAAGCAAGGACCGCGAGCACGGCGCCGATCGCTCCCGCGATCTCGCCACGGGCTGATTTTCCTGGCGCGGCCGAGTTTGGACTCTGGGCCAAAGCGGTTACAGCACGACCGGCACGCCTTCAGTCATAACGACGACCTTTCCTTCGATCCCGTGTGTGCGCGCAGAAGCGAGCAGCCGTGCCGGTGGTTCGTCGAGCGGCTCGTAGCCGAGGCGGAAGCTGCCGTAATGCATCGGCACTAATTTCCGGGCGCGCAGCTCCATGAAGGCGCGCACCGCTTCCTCCGGATTCATGTGAACCTCGCGCCCGCTCGGCGGGTCGTAGGCGCCGATGGGGAGCAGCGCGATCTCAACCTCGAAGCGCTTCCCGATCTCGGCAAACCCATCGAAGTAGGCGCTGTCGCCGCAATGAAAAATGGAGCGACCCTCTGATTCGATCACATACCCGCCGAAGCCGCGGTGCGAATCGTGCAGCATGCGCGCGCCCCAATGATGGCACGGAGTGAGCGAAACACAGAGTGACCCAAGCTCCACCCGCTGCCAGTGATCGAGTTCGTGCACAATGTTGAAGCCGAGATCGTGCACCAGATTGCCGACACCAATCGGAACCACGATCGGCTGATCCGCCGCGATGCGCCGCAGAGTGCGACGATCGAGGTGATCGAAATGCGCATGCGTGACGAGGACAAAATCGATCGAAGGCAGGTGATGAATTTCGAAGCCCGGTTGTTTGAGCCGTTTGATCACTTTCAGCCACATCGACCAGTTCGGATCGATCAGCACGTTGAAGTCCTGGGTCTGAATGAGAAAGGAAGCGTGTCCAATCCAGGTGACGCAGAGTTTTCCTTGGCCGACTTTCGGGAAGAGCGGCGGCGCACTCGCCCCCGCGCGCTTCACGAAGAGTGACGGAATCAGGACGCTGGTGAGAAAGTTACGCTTGTGCCAGTCAGAGCCGGGCCGCAGACCGACGCGTGTCGATCTTTCTTTTTCCGCGCCGTTCGCCGACGTCTCATGGGCGATCTTCCTCCGGCTTTTTTTCGAAAAAGGAATCGGCACAGTCAACGAAGGATATAACCTCGCCTGCGTGAAGCAAAATGTTTCCCTTCCCATGAGCGAGAGCAACGCGGTGAGCACCGAGTAGCTCTGGCGATCATGACCTCGTGAATGCCTGGCCGCGCCAGCCGTTTGTCGGACTGACGCTCGCCGCCGTCGTTGGTATCGCGCTCGCCGACCGGTGGCCGAATTGTTCATTCTGGCCGATTGCGCTCACGCTGGCCCTGGCCGTCCTCGCGCTTCTGGCGCGCCGGTCGCTCGGCGTTTACGCACTCGTGACGGCCGCATTTTTCTACATCCACAGCGTCGCGCATACGAACTCGGCTGGTCAGAAGCTCGCGCAGCAACTCGGCGGATCAGTCACCGTGGTGACGGTCGAAGGGATGGTTTTGAGCGAACCGAAAATTGCGCCGAACGGTTTCGCTTCATTTGTTTTTGCGTTGAGCTCGATCGAGACCGACGGGGCAAGTCGACCGTGCAACGCGCGCGTCTTCGCGCGGTGGAAAGGCACACCACAGTTCGGCGACGATCTAAAACTCTTCGGCACAATTCAGCCGATCCCGCCGCCCCGAAATCCGGGCGAGTTCGACATGCGCGCCTATCTCGCGCGCCAGGATCTCCGGGATGAACTTGTGGCCCGTTATGCTGAGAACGGACAGATCGTTCGCCACACCGGCGGCAATCGTCTGTTACAAGCCGCGCAAACATCCCGCCGCTGGATGCAGCATGTGCTGGCACGTGGATTGGAAGATTCGCCGGCCGTCAGCGGACTAGTGGAAGGAATGGTGCTTGGCCTGCGCCACCAGACACCGGAAGACATCGAAGAGCCATTTCAGCAAACCGGGACACTTCATCTCTTCGCGGTCGCAGGACTACACGTCGGCATCGTCGCGCAGCTGCTCTGGACCTTGGCGACGGTGGCGAGAATTCCGCGAAAATGGGCGACCGCTCTCATTATTCCCGCGCTCCTCTTCTATGCTACCGTCACCGGACTGCACACCTCGAGCGTGCGCGCGGCGCTAATGGCTTCGGTATTGCTCGGCGGTTACTTTGTGGAGCGACGCGTCTTCGCGCTGAACAGTCTCGCAGCCGCGGCGATGCTGATTCTTTGCTGGGACACTAACGAGCTGTTCGCCGTTGGTTTCCAACTCTCGTTCGCCGTCGTGGGCACGATTATTCTACTGAGCGATCCGGTCTTCCGAATTCTGCGCAGAAGTTGCGCCGGCGATCCATTTCTGCCGCGGAGCCTCTTCGGCCCTGGTCGCCGGACGCTGGACAAACTCCTCTGGTGGTTAACGCGCGCGGCCGCAGTCTCTTTCGCCGCGTGGATCGGATCTCTTCCCCTGATGCTGCGTTACTATCACTTGATCACGCCAATTTCTCTCCTCGCCAACCTGCTCGTCATCCCGATCGCGTATTGTGTTTTGGCAGGTGGGTTGTTGTCGCTGCTCGCAGCGCCGATCACCACTTGGCTCTCGCTCGTTTTCAACAATGCGAATTGGGCTGCCGCGCAGCTGATTCTGGGAATCGTGCACCTGTTCGCTCATGTACCGGATGGGCATCTTTATGTCGAAGATTTGCATTGGCCGGATGGCGCCCGCGCCGAGATCAACGTACTCGACACCGGAACTGGCGCGGCCGTGCACGTGCGCAGCGGCGGGCACGATTGGCTCTTTGATTCGGGCGGGCGCCGCGATTACGAACGGTTCGTGCGCGATTACCTGCGGAGTCGGGGCGTTAACCGACTTGATGGCTTGCTCCTTTCCCATGGCGACGCCGCGCACATCGGAGGCGCGGCGGGCGTCCTCCTCGATTTTAAGCCGCGACTGACGGTCGATTCCCCTGCGCACGATCGGTCGCGCGCTCATGCGTCGTTCACGGCTACCCTGGCGCAGCAACACATGGCGCCGAAACTCTGCAGCGCGGGCGATGAACTAATGATTGGCGGCCATGTCACCGCGCGCGTGTTGTTTCCGCCCAGAGATTTCGTCGGCGACGCCGCGGATGATCAAGCGCTCGTGCTGCAGTTGTTCATCGACGGAAGACCTCGCGTGCTTTTCACTTCGGACAGCGGGCAGGAGGCGGAAGCGGTGATTCTCGCAAGCGGAGTCGATCTGCATGCGGACGTGCTCATCAAAGGGCAGCATCATTCTGGAACTGTTCCGTCGTCGCAATTCCTGGAAGCGGTTCGTCCGCAAGTTATCGTCGCGACCTCGCGCGATTTCCCTCCATGGGAACAAGTCAGCGACGACTGGGCGGCGTTCGTGGAGCGGCACCACGTTAAGTTGTTCCGTCAGGATCAATCCGGAGCCGTTCGTCTACGCTTCTTCCGCGATCACTATCAGGCCGATCCGTTTCTTGCGGGCGATACTTTCCGCAGCAGCAACCGATAAATTTTCGCGCCCGTTTTTCGGAAATGTTTTTCGAATGTGGTCGGTGGCAGCGGCCCAATCTCGCAGGGATTGGCGACGACGAAGCCGGCCGACCTCTCGGAGGCGCGCGTAATCTCTTGGAAATAATCGGCGTCGTCCGTCGCCACGTGGAAGATTCCTCCCGGCTCCAAAGCAATCTGAACGTCACGTAGAAATTCGTCCTTCACGATGCGCCGTCGCTGGTGACGCTTCTTCGGCCAGGGATCGGGGAAAAGAAGGTGGATCCGCGCGACCGATTGCGGCGGCAGCAGATAGCGCAGCGCGTAAGAGCTTTCAACCCGCAGAATGCGAACATTCGTCGAACCGCGGCGCATCGCTTTTCGGCAGGCCACCTGCGTCCGGCCGTATAATTTTTCGAGTCCGAGAAAGTCTCGCTCCGGCTGTGCTTCGGCCAGCGCAATTAAATACGCGCCATCACCGCAGCCGACGTCCAATTCGACCGGCGCCGTGCGACCGAAAATTTCGGACAGATCAAGCGGAGCGAAATAGTTTGCAGGAACTAGCTCGATCACTGCGCATTGAACGCGGACGGGCTGCCCGGCGCAAGTGGATGATCCGGCGCCAGAACCCGGTCTACGTGGAGATGCGCCAAGTAAACTCCGTCCCCGGCAAACAAGGGTGTGTTTTACTTTATCGCTCTGGAGCGCTTGAAATGCCGGTGTCGCGGCCCTTGCGAAACCGGCGAATCAGCCTTTGGGGTTTCGGCGATGTAAAGGAAGTCCGGCTGCGCATAACGGACAAAACCAGAGCCGACATAAAGCTGAAGCTTTTCCAGCAGCAATCGATCCGATCCCGGAATTCCAGGACTTGCCTGAGGTCGTTAGGCGACGAACGCGTTTCACTGATCACGCGACAACCGGCCGCACTATTGAACATCGCGATCTGGGCGAGGAAGCCGGTTTCCGCCGCGTTCCAAAGATACTCCGGCTTCCAAGCCACGATCAGCCGATTCGGCAGATGCCTCAACGATCGCGGGATCGACGGGCGCAACCGGACCGGTGTCGAGTCCGCGCCGGATCGACTCGGGAATCGATTCGCCAGGCCCATATGCGTTTCCAAAATCGCCCGATCTAAAAACGAGATTAGCCGCGGACGCTACCGCGATTTGCTCAACAGAAGATAAACCCTGCAGCACCGCAATGGCCGCGAGCGCCTCTTCCTCGGAAAAGTTGTTCGGAAACGAGAGGAGCTCGATGTATTTGGGACCGACAAAACGCGTGGTCACGGTGAGACCGAGGCTGTTTTCGATCAAGGCAAGCTAGTCAAGTTGCGCATCGAAATCGAGCGACGTCCGCAGCGCTTCCTTGATCTGGACCAAGATCGGCTCCGGGCCTTGATCGGTCATTATCAGACCAGTCGCAGGC
>JACCXL010000356.1 GCA_013697015.1 Chthoniobacterales bacterium
GCCGTTCTTATAGTTGAAGATCACGGAGATACGCGCCGGACGCTCGCGTCGCTCCTCCGAAACTGGGGACACGCAGTCTCGATGGCTGATAACTTGGCGAGCGCCGTTGAGTTCATCGAACACAAGGTGTTCATGTGATCCTAAGCGATATCAATCTGCCCGATGGGGATGGCTACCAATTCATCGCCGAAATTAAGAAACGGCAAGTCCCGTCGATGACGGCCGCGCTCACGGCGCTGACCTCGGAAGCTGATGTGCAGGATGCTCGGCGCGCCGGGTTCGATTATCATTTTGCGAAACCGGTCGATCTGCAGCGGCTGAGATCCCTGCTCGAGATCGCCGCTTGACACGACGAAGAGAACGTCCACGTGAGGACGCGGAAGCGTTCTCGTAATGGAGACGGCGGCGGGAGCATTGCAGCGTTGTTGAATCTCACCGACCGTGAAAACATCGTGCGCGAGCAATCTGAAGGTCCGCCGGGGAGTGGCGCAACAAGCAATGATTCTCCGGTGGCAAAGCAGCGGAAGTCGCAGCTGGTAGAAGCTTTTCCGAAAGACGACGCAGGAAGCGAGCAGCAAGCGAACCGTCCGATAGACGGCCTGGCGGTGAACTTCGTCGATCTCACCGGGCGGGGGGCGACCGCGGAAGATTTGCGAAAGACGGTGCAGGCGTTGGAGCGACGAACGCGCGTTCTCGATACCACGCTCTCCTCCATCAACGATTTCGCTTACACCTTCGACAAAGAGGGGCGTTTTGTTTTTGCGAACCGGCCGCTCGCCGATCTGCTGCAGCTGACACCGGAGTCGATGGTCGGAAAGAATTTCTTCGATCTCGGTTACCCTGATGATTTGGCGACAAAATTGCAGGGTCAAATTCGGCAAGTCTTCGAGACGAAAGCAAACGTCCGGGACGAAACTCCTTTCACGAGTCCGGCCGGTGCGACCGGGTATTATGAATACATTTTTCAACCAGTGTTCGCCTCTGACGGGACGGTGGAGACCGTGGCGGGCTCGACTCGCGACGTCACCGAGCGGAGAAAAGCGGAGGAAGCCTTACGCGTAAGCGATGGAAGGTTCCGGCAATTTGCGGAGAACTGGGCGGATCTGGTCTGGATTATCGATGCGGAACGTCAGCAGCTCGAATACCTAAGTCCCGCGTTTGAAAAGATGTGGGGAGTATCGCGCGATGCGGTCATGCACGATCTGGGCCGTTGGTCCGATCTGGTCCACCCCGATGACCGCGAGATCGCGACGAAAGCGTTGCCGCGCTTGCGGGCCGGCGAGACGCTCGTGATCGACTACCGCATCATCCGGCCAAGCGACGGCGAGGTGCGCTGGATCCGCGACACCAGCTTTCCGATCCGAGATCAAACCGGTGAAATTCGCCGGCTCGGCGGGATCGCGCGGGATATCACCGGCGAAAGGAACCGCGGGGAGGCCTTGCGTGAGAGCGAGGAACGTTTTCGCGTTCTCGTGGAAGGGGCGCGCGATTACGCGATGTTTCTGCTCGATCCAAGCAACGAGATTACCTATTGGAGCAAAGGGGCTGAGCGCGTCTTCGGCTGGAGCGCGGAGGAAGCGGTCGGCCAGTCGGGCGAGCTCGTTTTTACCCCTGAAGACCGCGCCGTGGAGCAAGAAGAGAAGGAAATCGAGACAGCGTTGCGCGACGGCAGCGCAAGCGACCGGCGCTGGCACCTGCGCAAAGACGGCTCGCGGTTCTGGGTCGATGGCGTAATGCGCCGCCTCGACGACGAAAAGACAGGCGCGCTCCGAGGGTTTGCGAAGGTTGCGCGCGATGCGTCCGATCAACGCGACGCCGAGGATGCCCTGCGCCACGCGCGCGATGAACTCGAGCAGCGCGTCCTAGAGCGCACGGCGGAGTTAATGACGATGAACAACGAGCTGCAAAGCGCAATGAACACCCGCCGGCAACTCGAGCGCGAGCTGCTGGAAATCAGCGAGCGCGAGAAGCGCCGGATCGGGGAAGATTTGCACGATATGGTTTGCCAGGAGTTGACGGCAACGGCGCTTTTCTTGAAATCGAGTGCGAAGAAGCTGGAACGGGACAGCCCGATCGCAGCGGAGACTTTGCACGAATCGGCACAAGTCGTGAATCGCAACGTCGGCATCGCGCGCGATCTCGCCCGTGGCCTGCAACCGGCGGAGCTGAGCGCGTCCGGACTAAATACGGCGCTGCGTGCGCTGGCGGCGCAAGCGTGCGAAGGCCGCGATGTGCATTGCCAGTTCAACTCAAGGCGCGCGCTCCGAATCGGCGACGACACCGTGGCGCTGCACCTGTATCGGATCGCGCAGGAAGCGGTCGCGAATGCGGTGAAACATTCCGGCGCAGAAAACATTGTCATTTCTTTTGATCGTGACGCCGACCAGATGTGCCTAACGATCGGAGACGACGGCAAAGGAATGCCGAAGCGGAAACGCCACAAAGGTCTCGGGCTTCACATCATGAAATACCGCGCCAATGTCCTCGGCGGCACGTTGCAGGTGGAGTCCGGCCAACGCGGTGGTACGACCGTCACGGCTTGCCTGCCTGCAAAATCATGAGCCGGAAAGCCGCCACGAAACTTCCGCCCCGCCGCGGCATCATGGTGGTGGACGATCATCCGCTCTTCCGCAAAGGCGTGGTGCAAATGTTAAGTCAGGAAGCAGATTTGGAAGTGCGTGGAGAGGCGGAAAACAGCCGGGCGGCATTGGAAGCGCTACGCCGGACTCCCGTGGATCTTGCGATTGTCGACATCGGTTTGCACGGCAGCGCGAACGGCATTGAATTGACCAAATCTATCAAGACCGAGCACCCGAACCTGCCGGTGCTTGTTCTCTCGATGCATGATGAATTTCTTTATGCCGACCGTGCCCTTCGCGCCGGTGCGCGCGGTTATTTGATGAAGCGCGAGGCCCTCGATTCGGTGATCGCGGCCGTGCGGACGGTGCTCGACGGAGAGATTTATCTCAGCCCGGCGATGGCGAAACGAATGATCGCGGAACACGTGGGCGGCGGCGGTCGGTCCCAATCCGCGCTTCAAAGTCTGACCGATCGGGAACTGGAGGTGCTCCAGCTAATCGGACAGGGCGAGGAGGTGCGCGGAATTGCGGGGAAGCTGCACCTGAGCCCCAAAACCGTGGAAGCACACCGCGCCAACATTAAGCAAAAGTTGAATCTGGGAAATGCGCGGGAAGTAGCGCGCTTTGCCGTGCAGTGGGTCAGTCAGCAAGCGTAACCAAGACCGGGTCGGTCTCCGGTCCCGTTACACTTTTCCGCGCAGCGGCAGGACGCAGTGCGTCAATTTGCGCAGTCCGAGTTCGAGGCGCGTTTTGACCGTGCCGAGCGGAGTACGCGTGTGGGCCGCGATTTCTCGATGGCTCAGGCCGCGAAAGAAGGAAAGCTCAATCGCTTCGCGTTGAAAAGCGGGCAACCGTGTGATCTGGCTTTCGAGAAAGCGCCGCATATCAGGGCCCGAAGTGTCGGCCTCGGTCCGGTCACGTAACCAAGAACGAGGTTCGTGCTCCACATAAACGCCGAAACGCTCTTTCGCTTTGGAATAAGCGCAGCGCCGGCGCATCCGGTCAATCGCGCGACGCCGGGCGATCGTGAGGAGCCAGCCGAGCGGCCGCCCGCAATCCGCGGAATAGCGCCCCGCTTCACGCCAGACCTGCATCAGGCATTCCTGCAGCACGTCGTCGGCTTCAGCCGCATCGTGCAGAATTTGAAAAATCACTTTTTGCAAAGTCCGACCGTGACGTCGAGACAACGCCCCGATGGCAGCGTGATGTCCGTCGGTGATGGCCTGCATCAATTCCTCATCGGAGGCGGGCGCGTCCGAGAGATCTGGGGGGTCAACCTGGGGCGTGATCATGAGGCGGCGCGAGCGAACGGAAGTCTGGCCGGCTTTCGAAAACCCGGCGTGTTGTCTTCGGTGTCAAAGGTGAGCGACCAGTCCGCCCAAGCCTTTTCGGAGGTGAACGGATTGCCCGGCAAGACCCATTCTCTCGGCGTGCCCGCGCAATTCTCGGAGGGGCAATGTAACTGCGCGCGTCCTCCTTTTCTGCCCGTGATCCGGACCTGACGTCCGCAGAATTTTCGTTCACAGAGAACGCAAATCCGTTGATCATCGAGCGACGCCCATTCGCGAAAACAATCTCCTTCCCGGAGCGCCGCGAGCTTCTCTTCGCTGCACCATCTCTTATCCATGTGCCTGGGACGTTGGCAGTGAGCAGATGCGCTCACAATTGGGGCCGCGGCTTGACCTTCGATAGGTCGAAACCCTAGCGCCACGGCTGTTGCGCTTGTCGTTTCCGCAGAGCTAAAGAAGACGCGTTTGCTGAGCGCGGATGAAAATTACGTCCTGGCGGAAACGTCGTTCGAGCTCGTGCCGATATTCGCGCCACCAATGCGCATCCACTTCCGTCGCCCATCACTTCGAAGATCACAATATCGTCGCGACTGGTTAGATTGTCGTTCTGCCGCCAGAGACCTTCCGCGGGCGCACGCGTGTAAACTGTCAGGCCACCGAAGCGTTCAGTCAGTTCGTTTCGAACATGAAGGTATTCATCCGGCGGCAGCGGCTGACGAGCATTGTCGTAGAGCGGTAGAAGGATTTGAATCAGATGCATCCGCGTGGCCGAGAGGAAAGTTGCTTCTAACTCGAGCCCGCCAGCGATGGCCGAGCGGCAATAATTTCGCCCGTGACCTCGCCGAAGCCGACGCGGTACCCGTCGCCTTCACACCAACCCGTGATGGTGAGCGCATCTCCGTCCTCCAGCCATTTGCGTGTTTCGCCACTCGGCAGCGCGATCGGATTCGCGCCGCGCCACGTTAGTTCCAGCATGCAACCACGCGACCCTTCTTCCGATCCGCTGATCGTACCGCTCGCAAGCAGATCGCCCGGTTGCAGGTTGCAGCCGTTGACCGTGTGATGCGCGAGCTGCTGCGCGAGGCTCCAGTAGAGGTTCTGGAAATTGGTTTTCGTGAGGGGGTGAGGCGCACTCATCGAGGCCGTGCGCAGATGCGCCTCGAGCTGAATGTCGAAGGTAAAATCGCCCACGGCGCGCAGGTATGGCAGCGGCGGCGGATCTTGCGGCGGAAGAGGACGGCGAAAGGGCGCGAGTGCC
>JACCXL010000369.1 GCA_013697015.1 Chthoniobacterales bacterium
CGATGAACTCGCCATTCACTCGTCCGACGCGGACCGCGCCGACGGGCCCGGCGAATGGAATGTCGGAAACCGTCAGCGCCGCAGAGGCGCCGTTGATCGCGAGGATGTCGGGATCATTCTGTCCATCCGCGCTCAGCAGCATCGAAATGATCTGTGTGTCGTAAAGATACCCGGCCGGGAACAGCGGACGCAACGGACGATCCGTCATGCGCGAGGTGAGCGTTTCCTTTTCCGAAGGACGCCCTTCGCGCTTGAAATAACCGCCGGGGAATTTACCGACGGCCGCCGCTTTCTCGCGGTAATCGACCGTGAGCGGGAACCAATCCTGACCTTCCTTAATCTTCGTCGCGGAAACCGCGCTGACGAGCACCATGGTGTCGCCGGTGGAGACGACGACGGAGCCGTCGGCGAGCTTGGCGATTTTGCCGGTTTCGATTGAGACTTCTGTGGACCCGATTTGGGCCGTGACCTTGTGTTGCATAACTGCTGCTTTCTGGAATTTGGCGAGTTCCAGGCCGGTCACCCTGATTGTAGGTTTTAACTCCGAAAGCGTTCGGAGCTAAAACCTCAAATCAGAGGTGGATCTGCGGCCCGGAGTGCCGGGTTTACTTTTCTGGTTCTACGAATGGCGCCAGCCAGTTGCCGACGAGGAGTTGGGCCTTCTGCTCGCATCCGCCGTCGGACCGCCTTGCGCCCAAACGAAGGCGAAACTGTAGATGAAGAATGTGCGATGGCAAGCGGTGTCTCGCCGCGCTCGTTCGGGTATCATGACGCGCAACAAGAACGGCCTTACCTCCTCGATGAAACCCAATCGCGCATCCACTGCACAAATTTGTTGCGAGGAACCGTTCCGTCTCTTCTTTCCCGTTGGTCTCCTGCTCGGAATGGTGGGCGTGTCGCTCTGGCCGGCCTACTACGCCGGATTAGTTACCGCGTACCCTGGAACGTCGCACTCCCGGTTGATGATCGAAGGTTTCATGGCTTCGTTCATTTTTGGGTTTCTCGGAACCGCTGGGCCGCGGATTACGTCGGCGCCGCATTTCTCGCTGCGAGAAATCGCCGTAATTTTTACCTTGGACCTGCTCGCAGCCGGATTTCATATCTCCGGCGCGCATCGAATCGGTGACATTTGTTTTGCCGTTTGCCTGCTCTTCTTCGCGCGAACGATTAGGATTCGATTTCAGCAACGCAAGGATTGCCCGCCTCCCAACTTCGTCCTCGTTGCGCTTGGGCTGGCCAGCGGAATCGCCGGCGCGACGCTGCTCGCCTATTCCGAGGCCGCGCAATATTCACCGCTCTATCAACTCGGCAGCGCCCTCTTGCACCAGGGCTTCGTCCTCCTGCCGATCCTGGGTGTCGCGCCTTTTTTTCTGGCGCGTTTGCTCGACTTGCCGCGGCCGGAGGTCCCGGAACCCCGGGCCTTTCCGTTAGGCTGGTTTCGGCAAGCCGCCTTTCCCGCGCTCGCCGGTCTCGCGATCCTGGGCTCATTCTTCCTCGAAGTTTTTTATCAGCCGGAGACTGGCAGATGGATCCGGGCCGCAGTCATTGTCGTTTATCTCGCGGCCCAAATGCCCTTCCGCGGCCGCACCTTTCTCGCCAACTGTCTGCGGACCGCGAACATTTCGATTGCGGCCGGGTTTATCATCGCTGCACTTTTCCCGATTTACCGAGTCGCCGCGCTGCACATTGTTTTTGTCACGGGTTTCAATTTCATCGTCTTCACGGTTGCGATTCGGGTGGTTTTCGGACACAGCGGAAACGCACACCTCTTCCAGAAGCGGCTCCCCTTTTTCATAATCAGCGGCGCTTTTCTGTTCCTCGCCATGATCTCCCGCTTCACCGCCGACCTTGCGCCTGATGCGCGCATTCTGCATTTGGTTGCCGCAGCCGTCTGCTGGCTCGTCGCGACGTTCATCTGGATGGTCAAGGTGATCCCGAAAGTTGCGATTGCCGAGCAGGAAGGATGACGCGCTCTTTCGCGGATCGGCTCCTCGAATAATTGGCACGCACCGAATGCGTGAAGCACATTAGGCGGTGCATCAGATTGCCGGGAGCGGCGTCGATTGGAACGCGATTCGGAACGATTTCCCGATCCTGCAGCAGGAAGCGAATGGGCATCCGCTGATTTATTTCGACAATGCTGCGACGACGCAGAAGCCGCGCGCGGTGATCGAAGCGCTCCGGCATTACTACGAGCATGACAACGCCAACGTGCA